>DASZIL010000037.1:0-14681 GCA_035949255.1 Beijerinckiaceae bacterium
CTCCTGGGGGACGTCCGGGGTCCGTTCAGGGCCGAGGACTGGGGGACAAGGGAGTAGCCCCGGCCTAAGTTTTGATAATGTTGGAGAAAACTGGTGGGCGCGACAGGGATTGAACCTGTGACCCCTCCCGTGTGAAGGGAGTGCTCTCCCGCTGAGCTACGCGCCCGTGATGCCGAGTTTCTCTAGGGGGGCCGCAAAGGGGCGTCAAGCGAAGGTCCCCATCACGGTGCACGAGCGAAGCGGCGGTCAGAGGGCGATCCGAAACTCAGCCAACTTTGCCATGGCCCGTCGGACCGCCCCGAAAACTCGTGGGTGAGGTCAGCTCAGTGCAGGCTCACCATGGTGAGATCGCTGTCGCGCGCGTTGACGAGCGCCGCCTCGCGCGAATCCGTGATCAGGATCGGCGAGCCATCCGCCGCGAAGAGGCCGAAGAGATGCAGGCCCGGCTGAATCTTGGGCGCTTGCGGGAAAGCGCGGGTGACCTCGTCTGAGAGCATGGGCTTCACATAGGCGATCCGGCCCTCGCCGAGAACCGCAAGCTCCTGGAGCGAAATGGTGGGAGAACCTGAGAGCGTGGCGTTCATGACCAAACCTCCGTCAGTTTCGTTACGCAATTCTCGTGCCTTATTGTTAAGAGTTAGTGGCACGAGGTTTTATTCCCGTTCATCGATAACGATCCGGCGTGTCACTCGTTCAACAACCGGGCGCGTCAAATCGATCGACAAGAGCCCGTGAGCAAGCTCCGCGCCTTGGACCTCGAGGCCCTCCGCGAGAAGAAAGGCCCGTTGGAATTGCCGCGCCGCGATTCCCCGATGGAGAAATTGCCGCTCTTTGTCGTCGGTTTGGCGGCCCTTGATGAGGAGCTGCTTTTCCTCGACGACGATTTCGATGTCCTCGCGGGCAAAACCGGCAACCGCGAGCGTGATGCGCAGCTTTTCCGGTCCCTCCGGGGATGGAGAGATCCGCTCGATGTTGTAGGGTGGATAACCGTCGCCCGCCGCCTTGGAGACACGATCAAGCGCCCGCTCGATCTCGTCGAAGCCGAGCATGAACGGCGAGGACAATCCGTTTTGACGCGACATCTCGAGCCCTTTCCGGCGCCCACCGCGGCCGCTGCGGCTTCCGGACAATGTCGAAGGGAGGCCGTACCGCCCATCGCCATCACCGTCGCCCGCGGAACCCGGAAACCGGCGCTCCATGCCGCCAATTCCACATGGGGATTTGTGCGAAATTGATCAAGAGGTGCCGAAACGGCACAAATGAGCTCAAATCAGGCCGAAATCAGCCTCAAAGCGTCCTCGAGCTCTTGCTCCTTCGGCTCCAGCCGACGCGGACCCTCGAGCTCGATGAGGAAGCAGCGAATCGGACGCCCCGGATAGAGATCGCGCACGAGCGCTCGATAGATGGCGAGCTGGACGAAGGCGCGAGAGCGCGCGCGGCCTTCCACGGGCAAGCTCGTCTTGAAATCGGCAATGAGCACGGCCTCTTGCGTGAGCGCCAAACGGTCGATGCGCCCGGCGACGGCGCATCGCTTGCCGTTCGGAAGCTCGATCTCGCCCGAAAGGCTCACTTCCGCGAGGCTTTTTTCCGAGAATAGAGGCGCGACCTTTGGCTCCGCGATGAGATCTTGCGCCTTCGCGGCGATCTCCTCGCGGCGTTTGGGCGCAAGCCCGGTCTCCCCTTCGCGGCCCAGAATCTCCGCGGCTGTGGCGCGCCGTTCGGGCGGAATGCCAGGCAAATGCTCGAGAAGCGCATGGGCGAAGCGGCCGGCGAGAAGGGCATCGCGGCTTGCCGCAAAGCCGCCGCCTCCGCGCTCAT
Organism: Beijerinckiaceae bacterium; assembly: GCA_035949255.1. Classification (GTDB taxonomy): domain Bacteria; phylum Pseudomonadota; class Alphaproteobacteria; order Rhizobiales; family Beijerinckiaceae; genus GAS188. The sequence goes on from DASZIL010000037.1 coordinate 1,819, forward strand.
CCGCCGCATCGAGTGCGCTCGAAGGCCGCAGCGGCGGCCGTGCGATGGGCTCCTCGGGCGCTGGGCGGTCGAGCCAATCGGGACGAGCGCCTTTTGGAGCACCCCTTGAGGGCGACGGCGCAAGCGGCGTCAACCGCGAGCCCTGAGTGATGCGCCAGCGCTTCGCCGGCTCCTCACCCGCCGGCGCGGCGAGGTCGACGAGGCCCGGCGGGGATTTCGCCGCGAGCGCATTCTTCACCATGGCGTACCAGGAGCTCGCCGGCACCTTGCCGTTCACCGGGCAGCCCGCGACGATCAATCGATCGCGGGCGCGCGTCATGGCGACATAAAGCAGGCGGCGTTCCTCGCGCGCCCGGCTCGCCGCTTCGTCGCGGCGTGCCCGCGAGGTCGCCGCGCAATCGAGCTCGAGGCGCGGCACCCAGGCCGGAACCCGTTTGTCGCCATCGACCGACAAGGAGAGGAGCCGCTCGGTTCTCGGCGACGACGCGCAAGCATCCGCGAGAAACACGATGGGCGCCTCGAGCCCCTTCGCGCCATGTACCGTCATCACACGGACCTCGCCGCGCGCGGCCGAAAGATCGCGCTTGATGTCGGCGCCGCTTCTTTCCAAGGCGTCGAGGAAGCGGGGAAGCGAAGCCCCGCCGCTTCGTTCATAGGCGAGCGCGAGGCGCAGCACCTCATCGCTCGCCTCCGCGGCCTCGGCGCCGAGCCGCGCGGCGAGGGCCTTGCGGCCCTGACGAGGGCCCAAAAGCTGCGCGTAAAAGGCAAAGACGCCTTTGTTCAGCGCCGCCTCGCGCATGGCGTCGAGCCGCTGATCGGCCTTCGCAAGGCGCGGATCGCTCAAAGCCGCCTCTCGCAAGGCATCACGAAGGCTCCCCTTGCGCGAGGGCGCGATGCGCTGGAGATCCTCGTCATCGAGCCCGATGAGCGGCGACTTCAGCAAGGCCGCGAGCGTGAGAACGTCTTCGGGCAGGAGCGCGCCGCGCCCCGCCGCGACGAGGTCCTCGACCGCGATATGGGTTGAAAGCGACAGCCGGTCCGCGCCGGCGACGGGCACGCCGGCGCGCTTCAAGGCCCGGATCACCGCCTCGAACATCTTGCCGCGCCGGCGCACCAGGATCAGAACGTCTCCCGCCTGTACCGCGCGGCCGAGGTCGCAGCCATCTCGCGTCCAACGCCTCACCTCTTCGGCGATGCGACGCGCGAGCTTGACCTCGGCGCTCGCCGGCAAGGCGCCGAGCTCCGGCCTCACGAAAGGGCTGACCGCCGCCGCCTCGTCCTTGGCGATGACGGGCCAGAGATCGACGCTTCCGGGCTCGCCTCTTCGGACGCTGATATGGTCGGGCGGGCGTGTGCCGTCGGCGGTCAACCCCTCGAAATGAGCTTCGAGCGCGAAGACCGCATCGACCGCCGAAAGCACATCCTGGGTCGAGCGGAAGGACAGGTTGAGCGTGATCTTCCGGTAGAGCTCGCGGGCTTCCTCGAGCGCGAGCGCGCGATAGTCCTTGGCGAAGAGATCGCGCATCTCGCCGAAAATCTTCGGCTCCGCGCCTTGGAAACCGTAGATCGATTGCTTCTCGTCGCCGACCGCGAACACCGTGCGCAGCCTTCCGGAGCGGGCGCCGCTTCCGGCCGTGAACTCGGACGTCAAGGCGCGCAAGATCGCCCAATATTCGGAATTCGTGTCCTGCGCCTCATCGACCAGGAGATGCTCGATCGCGGCGTCGAGCTTGTAAAGCACGAAGGCCGCGGAGGCTCGCACGAGCAATCGGCGCGTCGCCGCGATGAGATCGTCGAAATCGAGCGCGGCCCGCTCCGATTTGAGCCTGGCGAACCGCGCCCTGATGGCTCCGACAAGCGCGAAGAGCGCGAGGCTTCGCTCGCGCGTCTCGAGCGCGCGGCGGCGATCGAGGAGGCGCAAGAGGCGCAAGGCCTCCGCTTGCAGGGCCTCCTCGAGCCCGGCATCGGCCTTGCGGGCAGCAGCGCTCGTGAGGCTTTTCTTGGCTCGCAACACCTTCTCGTCGCGATCTTCGGTGAGGAGCAATGCTTCGTAAGCCGCGAGGCGCTCGGCGGGATCGAGCGTCGCGAGCCTCGAAAGCTCCGCCGCGCGGTCCCGATCCTTGTCGCTTCCCTGGCCCCAGGCGGCACAAGCGCGCCGCGCCAACGCGGCTTGCGCTGGCGACCAGATCGCGTTGTCGATCTCGCTCGGCGTCAAGCCGGGCTCGATCGCGAGGGCGCCAGAGAGGTCGTCGCGAAGCCGCACGAGGAAATCGGGCTCGCGCGCCGCATCCGCCTTCCACATCCGCAAGCCGAGCGCCGCTTCGACGAGGGGGCCGAAATCCCTTGCCGAGACATGGGCGCCGACGCGCGACAAAGCCGCCGACAACTCCGGGACTTCTCCTGAAATCGCCGAGGAAAGGACCGCAAGCTGCGCCTGCGCCATGAGCTCGCGGGCTTCCTCATCCTCCAGCACCGCGAAGCGCGCCGGCACATTGGCCTCGAAAGCGAAAGCCTGAAGCAGGCGCGTGCAAAATCCATGGATGGTGTCGACGCGCAGGCCGCCAGGCGTCTCGATGGCGCGCGCGAAAAGACGGCGCGCCTCGCTGATCCGTTCCGCCGAAGGAGCCTCGCCCGAGATTTCCTCGATCGCCTCGCCTAGCGCCTCATCATCGAGGCCGACCCAGCGCGCCAGCTCGGCGAAGACGCGGTTCGACATCTCGGCCGCCGCCGCTTTGGTGAAGGTGAGGCACAAGATGCGGCCAGGGTCGACCCCGCGAAGCAAAAGCCGCAAGACGCGGTTGCGCAACACCGTCGTCTTGCCGGCTCCGGCATTGGCCGAGACCCAGGCGCTGACGTCGGGGTCCGAGGCGGCGAGCTGCCGCGTCCGCGTGTCGGGATCGGCGCGAGAGCTACTCATTCCGCCTCGCCTTCGTCGACGCCCTCATCGGCCCATTCCGCGAAGCGCGCGAGATGGTCGTAATCGCCAAAGGCCGGCACCTGTCCGGGAAAGGGCTTCGAGGCAAAGCCGCGCCGGCCCCGCCGGTAGTCGTTCAGCACCGCGATCACACCGGCGAGATGATCCGCGGCGAGCTCGTCGAGCGTCAAGGCGCCATTCTTCGGTTCGACCGGCTGCTTCCTTCCGGCCGGGTTGCCGCCGGAAAGCGCGACATGAGAAAGCTCCGAGATGACGCCCGGGGGAACGCCCTGCATGCCTCCCCCCCTCAGGATTGCCGCCTCGAGCGTAAGCTGCGGGCTGAAGCCTGAAAGCACATCGGCGAGCCTCGGCGGCGACCCCGTCTTGAAATCGATGACCGCGAGCGTGCCGTCTCGCAAGCGCTCGATCCGGTCGGGGCGCGCGGTGAGGCGGAAGGTCTCGCCGTCCGCAAGCGAAAGCTCGAGCGAAGAGCTCGTCTCGACCGCGATCTCGTTGATATTGGCTCGGCGCGCGCGCTCGAATTCCGCGAACCAATGCGCCACCCGCTGAAAGCGGGGCCAGACGAAGCCAGCGACCTGCGGGTCGTCCATATAGGGCGCGAGAAGATTACGCCCGATGGCGATGAGCGCCTCGCTCGGATGCGGCGGAAGCGCGCGCGGATATTGCTTCACGAAAGCCGCGAAGGCCTCGTGCCAGATCACGCCTTGGCGGCGCGGATCGAAGGCAAATCCCGCGGGCTCGAGCTTGTCGAGGCGAAGCACGTGACGGGCGAAGATCGCATAAGGGTCGCGCAACAGGGTCTCGACCGCGGTGACGCTCAATTGTCGAGGCTGGTTCGCCGCCGGAACCAAGGGAGCGGGACGCGCCACGGGCGAGGGCACGCCAGCCGTATCGAGCCTGTCGGCGAGCACGAGATAGTGCTCGCCGCGCGCCTTCGCCTCCTCCCAGCGCCGCGTGCCGGCGACAGCCTCGAGCCGCTGCAGGAAACGCGAAGGGATGGTGTCCGCGCCTTGCGCCTTGAGCGGGCGCGTGACGAGGCAGCGCGGAGCGCCGCAAGCGGCGACGAAATCATGCGCCATCTGCCCGATGCGCCGCTCGGGCGGGCTCAGGCCGAGCTGGGCGCGAAGGCCGCGATTGAGGAAAGGGTCGGTCGCCATTCGAGCTGGCCAAATACCTTCGGTGAGCCCGCCGAGCACCACGAGATCGGCGGCAAGGAGGCGCGCCTCGAGCAACCCCCAGATCTTGACGCGGCGATGCCCCGGCGAGGATGGCATCACGGCGCGCCCTTCCATGAGGCCGCGCAGCGCCTGGGCATAGCTCGATGCCGCAAGCACGGGGCCTGGCTCACGGCATTCGGCGAGATCGGCGAAGAGCAGGATCAGCGCCTCGGCATCAGGGCCGGTGAGCGCGCTCGACCCATCCGGAAGGCGCATGACGGCGTCGAGCGCGACCGAGTGGGCTTCGGCAAGCTCCGGCAAGCGCGGCTCGTCGCGTCTTGCCGCGACGCTGAGCGGGGAGAGCGCGCGGTCGAGCGCCTCGATGAGCGCGCTCGCGGCGTCAAAATCGCGAGCGGTGAGCCGTGCGCGCGGCCGCGCGACGTGCTCGGGCCTTTCTTGCGACGCCTTCGCCAACGCTTCGCTCAAAGCCCGGAGGCTTTCCGGCAGGCGCTTTCCGCGCGTGAGCACGATGTCGATTGCCGCTCGCCCGCGCTCGATGAGCGAGCGGTCGAGACCAAGATGCGTCAAGGGATGGGCAAGGAGGGCGACAAGATTTGATGCCTCGAGCCCCGCGCCCGCAAGCTCGGCGAGAATGAGCGCGAGCCGCCCCGCCGAGGAACGCGACAACGCCATTCCGGCCGAATCATCGGCCGTGATTCCCCAGCGCGAAAGCTCGATCGACACGCGCTCGGCAAGCCCGCGGTCAGGCGTGATCAGCGCGGCCACGAGCTCCTTCGTCTCGATCGCCTCGCGCAGCACGAGAGCGATGGCGAGAGCCTCGCGCCGCTCGTCTTCCGCCTCGATCACGGCAAGCCCTTCGAAGCCTTTATCGAGGTCCGGGCTTGCGAGTGGAGCGCCGGCCGTCCCGGCGAGCGCCCCCCAGGCATCCGTCGTCTCGGCCGGGCGCATCGCCTCGGAGAAAAGCCGGGCGCGAGCCGCGAGCGCCAAGGACGGCTCGCCGATCTCCTCGACCTCTTCGGGCCCGATGCCGATGCGATCGAGCAGGCGGCGCAGCGCATACTGGGGGTGGCTCGGCGCCGGCTCGTCACCAGCGAGCAGCGACCAGGAATGCGGGTCGAGGCCGCGGTCGAGGCCGGGCAGGACGACCGCGCCGTTCGAGAGGCGGGCAATGCTCGCGATGAGGTCCGCGGTCGCCGCGATCGAGCCCGTCGAGCCGACCGCGATGATCGGATGGCGGGACCCTTCGCGCAACAGGCGCCCGGTGTAAGCGCGCATGAGGCGGCCGTGACGATCGACGGGATCGAGGCGCCCGCGTTCGGCGAGCAGGCCGGGCCAGTGCTCACCCGCGATGGCGAGGAAGGCTGCGGAAATGCGCCACATCTCCTGGAAATCGCTCGCATCGAGCCGCGTGAGCTCCTCGAGCGGCACGGCTTCGAGATGAAGCGAATCGATGAGGCGCGCGAGATCACCCGCGAGCGAGATGATGCCGGCTCCGCCCGAAGCCGCCGTGAACGCCTTATCCGCCTCGAGCTTCAAGGCCGCCCGATCGATCGCGCGGCTCCAGCCCGCGACGAGCTCGGCGAGCAGCAAGAGGCGCTGCGTCTCGCCGATCGCCGGCCGGATCTCGACATCAGCCGAGGGGTCGGCGAGCCAGCCGAGCTCCAGCGCATCGGTTTCGCCGAGAGGCAGAATGCGCGGCAGCACCGTGGTCCGGCCGCGTAGCCGCTCGGCAAGCTTGGCGGCGAGCGCCCGGCCGGCGCGGCGCGTCGGCACATAGAGCGTGGCTTGCGCGAGCGTCAGCGGATCGCCGGCGAAGTCGATGAGCGCGCCGAGCGGCCCGTGAAGCAGCGCCTCCGTCAAGGCGTCGAGGAAGCTCACCCCGAACGGAATGCTGAACGCTCTCAAGGGTCGATGAGCCATGCGAACCTTTTGGGGCGGCGGCCCGTCTTCGTCCAGCGCTCAGCTCACGCTTTCGGCAAGCCTCGCGTCCGCGGCGGCGACGGCGCTTGGTGTGCCGACATGCATCCAGAACCCTTCGAGCCGAAGGCCGAAGAGCCTTTGGGCGGCCGCCGCCTTGTCGAAGATCAGGTTGAGCGAGAACGGGCCCTCGGGCGTATCGGCGAAGAGCGAAGGCTTGAGGATGGAGACGCCGGCGAAGACGAAAGGGCAGATCTCCCGGTCACGCCGGCGACGCAAGCGCCCGAAGGCATCCATGGCGAAATCGCCCCTGCCCTCATAGCCGAAGCTCGTCGCCGTCGGCGCCAGCAGCAAGAGCGCGTCCATGCGTGCGGCGTCCCAATATTCGATGAGGCGCGTGAGGTTGGGGCGCGGGCCCTCGGCCCAGATATCGTCGGTGTTGACGACGAGGAAGGGCGCGTCGCCGAGCTGCGGCAAGGCCTTCTTCACGCCGCCGCCCGTCTCGAGAAGGCGCTGACGCTCATCCGAGATGGCGATGCGCGGCGTCTTCGCGCGCCGGCGGGCAAGGTGGCTCTCGATGAGCCCCGCAAGGTAATGAACATTGACCACCGCCTCCTCGATGCCAGCCTCGGCCAACCGGTCGAGCATGTGATCGAGAAGCGGCTTTCCGGCGACCTCGATAAGAGGCTTCGGCGTGGTCGTCGTCAGCGGGCGCATGCGCTTGCCGAGTCCGGCGGCAAGGACCATGGCACGGCTGGGTTTGGCCTTACTGGGTATGGCCTTGGCGGCGGAGGAAATGAACATGAGGAGCTGTAAAGAGGCCTATCGCGCCGCGCCAAACACGCCCGGCAGATTGGTCTCATACCAGGCCTTGAGATCGCGCAAGGCCGGATGTGTCAAATTCCGCATCAAATATTTCTTGAGCCGCGGCAGATGCGCGAGATATTGCGGCTTTCCGTCGCGCCGGTCGAGACGCGCGAAGATGCCGAGGATTTTCGTCGTCCGCTGCGCGCCGAGCGTCGCGTAGGCGGCGGCAAAGCTCGCAAGATCGAATTTCGGCTCCGCGAGCTTGCGTGCAAGGGTGTAGGCGGCGAGCAATTTGAGCTCGAGCTCCGGCGGGACGTCGACGCGCGCATCCTGAAGCAAGGAAGCAAGGTCATAGGCCGGATGGCCGATGACCGTATCTTGAAAATCGATGAGGCCGAGCTTCGCTAACCCCGCGCGCTCAGGCAGCCAGAGAAGATTGGGCGAGTGGAAATCGCGTAAGGTCCAGCTTCGCGCGCCGGTGACGATCGGCACGAGCGCCGCGCGCCAATGGCGCGCGAATTCGGCGCGTGTCGAGGCGGGCACGGCCGAGCCGAGCACATGGGGCGCATACCAATCGTTGAGGAGGTCGACCTCGACGAGAAGCGCCTCGAGGTCGTAGCGGGGGATCGCGTGCTCGCGCGCCTGATCGATCGGCAAGCTCTCGGGGAGAGCGCGCCGATGCAGGTCGGCGAGGAGCTCCGTCGCCAAGGCGTAGCGCTCGGCGATCGGCCCCTTCGCGGCGACCACGCCTTCCTCGCCGAGATCCTCGATGATGAGCACGCCTTCATCGAGATCGCGCCCGAGAATTTTCGGCGACGAGTAGCCGATCTCGGCAAGCCCTTGCGCCATGGCGACGAAGGCCTCGGCGCGCTCGGCAAGCTTGGCGATGGCGCTATAGGGGCGCCCGTCGCGCAACGGCGGCCCATCGGGCCTTGGCGGAGAGATCATCAAGATCGCGGTCTCGCCCTGGCGCCGCAGCCGCTCATAGGCTCTCGTCGACGCGTCCCCTTGGATGAATTCGCGTTTCGCCTCGTTCCAGCCGCGCGCCGCGAGAAGATCGGACGCCGCCTTGACGAGGCGAAGGCGCGAGCGCCAGGCGCCGGAGCCGGTAAAGGTGACGATGCGCTCGTCCGAGGCTTTCACCGCGACGGCGGGAGAGAGCGCCAAGGTGACGTCGAGCCGCTCCGCGGCCGTGTCGACGCCGGCGCGTTCGGGCCATTCGACGAGGACGAGGGCGTTCTCCGACATCTCCTCCCAGCCAAGCGCCTCTAGCTCGGCTCGCGATTGCAAGCGAAAGAGATCGGCATGGATCACCGGGAAGTTTTCACCTTCATAGACCTGCATCAAGGTGAAGGTCGGGCTCGGCACCTCGACCGCGGGTTCGCGCAGGACCGCGCGGATCAGGCCTCTCGCGAAGCTCGTCTTGCCGACGCCCAGCCCTCCCGACAAGGTGATGAGATCGCCGGGGCGAACGAAGCTCGCGAGATGGCGGGCAAGCCGGCTCGTCTCCGCTTCGCCATTGGCCACGACTGTCCAGGTGAAGCTCTCGGAGGTGAAGATTTGCTCGTCGGCTTGCGGCATTTGCGGCACGTTCACGTCTTGCATGATCAGCTCGCGGCGCGCGCCGCAACGGCGGCATCGGGAAAGACGCAGGTGACGACCGTGCCGCGCCCGGGCGTGGAATCGAGCCAGACGCGGCCGCCATGGAGCTCGACGAAGGAGCGAACGATCGAAAGGCCAAGGCCGAGGCCACGGTGTCGTGCGCCCGCGGTGTGGCTCTCGAAGCGGTCGAAGACCCGCTCTTTCAGCTCCTCGGGAATGCCGCGCCCTTCGTCGGCGACCGTGAACACGATCTCATTGCCCATGCGCTCGGCCTTGAGGCGAACCGTCTGTCCGCTCGAGGAAAAGCCGATGGCGTTCGACAAGAGGTTGAAGAGCACCTGGCGCACCCTTTTCTTGTCGCCGATGAAGGAGCCGATATCGGCGGTGGTCGCGATCTCGAGGCGGATGCCGGCTTCCGCGAGACGGTCTTGCACGCCTTCGGCCGCCGCCGCCATGGTCTCGCGCACATCCACCGGGCCGAGCTCGAGATCGATCGAGCCTTTGTCGATGGTGGCGAGGTCGAGGATGTCGGTGACGATGGCGAGGAGCGCCGCCGAGGAGCGCGAGATATGGCCCGCGTAATCGAGCTGGCGCTGGTTCAGCGGGCCGACCGTCTGGTCGCGCAGGAGCTGGCTGAAGCCGATGATGTTGGTGAGGGGGGATCGAAGCTCATAAGAGACGAGATGCACGAAATCGTCGCGCAGGTTGGCCGCGCGTTCGAGCGCCTCGTTGCGCTCGCGCAGCGCTCTTTCGGCCGCGACCTTGTCGGTCACATCGGTGAAGGTGATGAGCGTCGCCCCGTCCGGCAAAGGCGCGGCGGCGATGTCGAATTGGCTCGAGTCGCCGCGCGACAAGCGGCGCTCCAAGGCTTTGCGCCGGTCGCTCAAGCCGGTCACGACGGCGCGCATCGCCTCCCACACCTTGGCGTCGGGCGCGAGCGTCTTGCACCTTTCGATGATCGCGTCGATATGCGGCGCCGCCGCGAGAAGCGCCGGGGCCAAATTCCAGCTCGTCTGGAAGGCGAGGTTGTGCAGCTTCAGCTTGCCGTCCGGGCCGAACACCGCGACCCCTTCCTTCAGCGTGTCGAGCGTCTCGCTCTGCACGCGCGTGAGCGCCTCGAATTTCGAGGCGAGCTGCATGCGTTCCGTCACATCGTCGAACAGATAGGTCACGCCCCCTTGCGGATTGGGTGAGGAGACGACGCGCAGCGCCCTTCCGTCGGGCGGGTACCACCAATCGTCGCGCGTCTCGACGGATTGGTAAGCGGCGAGGATCTGGGCTTTCCAGCCGCGATAGTCGCCTTGCTCCGGAAGGCGACGCTCGGAGCGGAGCCTGTCGAGGATCTCGCCTTCCGTCGGCGCATTCTCGAGATAGGCATCGTCGAGCTGCCACATGTCGCGATAGGCGCTGTTCCAGGAAACGAGGCGCTTCGTGCCGTCGAAGACCGCGACCGCCGTCGGCAAACGGTCGATGAGGAGCGCGTGCGCCTTCGCCTGCCGGTCGAGCGCGGCCTCGAGCGTCTCGATGTCGCTGACATCGAGCGCGACGCCGGCGCTGCCGGCGGCCCCTTGCACGCTCACGACATCGAACAAGTGCCGTTGGCCGGCAGCCACCACATTGAGCTTCTCGTGAAAAATCCCGCCCTCGCGCAAGAGGCGCTCGCTGCGCTCCCGGTCGGCGCGCTCGAGGAGCTCGAGGCCGCGCGCGACGGCATCCTCGGGATCATGAGCCTCGACCGAGCGCGCATAAGCCGAGTTGACGAAGGCGAGCCTCCCCAGCCGGTCGCGCCGCCAAGCCGGGCCCGGCAGCGCTTCGAGCAAGGCGCGCTGGCTGTCGGCCTCCTCGGAGAGCTTGCGCAAGGCCTCCGTTGATCTTTGCAGCTCGAGACGATCCCCCGTCGTCTCGCGCAAGCGAAGCACGGCGCGGCCGGCGACCGCGCGCCCTTGCGCCTCGACGAATTGGCCGCTCGTCGTCTGCATGGCGAGGTCGAAGCCTTCGCCTCGGCTCCGCAGCCGGTCGAGCGCGGCTTCGATCGCGGCGGCGCGATCGGGAGCGAGCCAGGCGCCGAAGGCAAGGAGCCGGTTGACGTTCGCTTGCGCGCCGAGAAAGCTTTGGTCGCCCTCGATCACCGGCGGCTCGTTCTCGTCGGCCCAGACGACGAAGACCTGGCGCTCGGCGTTGAGGAAGAGCTTCGTCCTGTCGAGCGCGGTTTCGGTTTCGGCCGCGCGATCGGAGAGAGAGCGCAAGCGCCTTGTCCAGAAATCGCGGGCGCGAATGTGCAAGACGGCGACGGTGATCGAGAAGATGGTGAGGCCGACCACGAAGGCGGTCGAGAATATGCCGCGGGGCTCATCCGTCAGAAAGCCGAGATCGGCGAGGCGCGTGAGGCGCTCTCCATCCTGGGCAAAGGCCTGCGTCGGGAACCAAGCGATGAGGCTCGCCAGAAAAAGGGCATCGCCGGGAAAGCGAAGCTTCGGCAGGAACGCCGCGGCGCCGGCGTGCCCGCTTGCGGATTTTCTGCCTCGACCCGCCCACCCCTGCAATCTGCCGTCTCCCGCGATACGCACTTTGCGCCGGCCGGCGGCCGGCGCGAATCATCTATACCGTAATTCGCGAAGCCGGACGACTTCCGTGACGCGGCGGGGGACGCCGATCCGTTGGAATCAATCCATAAAATCCACGTGATGCGCGCACTCGGTGCGCGCATCAACGCCTTTGCATTTCGCGGCGAGGCGGGACAGTCATGGCTGACCGGGCCAAGCCCGGTCATGACGGCCAAGCTCAATCAATAGCGGTAATGGTCCGCCTTGAAAGGCCCGTTCTCCGGAACGCCGATGTAAGCGGCCTGGTCGGGACGGAGCTTGGTGAGCTTCGCGCCGATCTTGGCAAGGTGCAGGCTCGCGACCTTCTCGTCGAGGTGCTTCGGCAAGGTATAGACCTTCTTCTGGTATTTGCCGGCGCGCGTGAACAGCTCGATCTGGGCAAGCGTCTGGTTCGTGAAAGACGCCGACATGACGAAGGAGGGGTGCCCCATGGCATTGCCGAGATTCACGAGGCGCCCCTCGGAAAGCAGGATGATGCGCTTGCCGCTCGGAAATTCGATCTCGTCGACCTGCGGCTTCACATTGTCCCATTTGAAGTTCTTCAGGCCCGCCACCTGAATCTCATTGTCGAAATGGCCGATGTTGCAGACGATGGCGCGGTCCTTCATGGCGCGCATGTGATCGACGGTGAGCACGTCCTTGTTGCCCGTCGCGGTGACGAAGATATCGGCGCGCGGGGCCGCATCCTCCATCGTCGTGACCTCGTAGCCCTCCATCGCGGCCTGGAGCGCGCAGATCGGATCGATCTCCGAAACCATGACGCGGCATCCCGCCTGACGCAGCGAGGCGGCCGAGCCCTTGCCGACATCGCCGAAGCCCGCGACCATCGCGACCTTGCCGGCCATCATCACGTCCGTGCCGCGCCTGATGCCATCGACGAGCGATTCGCGGCAGCCATAGAGATTGTCGAATTTCGACTTGGTGACCGCGTCATTGACGTTGATCGCCGGAAAGAGGAGCCGCCCCTCCTTCTCCATGACGTAAAGCCGGTGCACCCCCGTCGTCGTCTCCTCGGAGACGCCCTTGATCGATGAAGCGAGCTTGCCGAACCATCCCGGCTTTTCGGTGAGCGTCCGTTTGATCAGCGCGAACAGGATTTCCTCTTCCTCGGAGCCAGGCTTCTCGAGGAAAGCGGTATCGCCTTTCTCCGCGCGCACGCCGAGATGCACGAGGAGCGTCGCATCGCCGCCATCATCGAGAATGAGGTTCGGCGTGCCCCCGTCACCCCATTCGAGGATCTTGCGCGTGTATTCCCAATAATCTTTGAGCGTCTCGCCCTTCACGGCGAAGACCGGAATGCCGCCCGCCGCGATCGCGGCAGCCGCGTGGTCCTGCGTCGAATAGATGTTGCAGGAGGCCCAACGGATGTCGGCGCCGAGCGCTTTCAGCGTCTCGATCAGCACGGCCGTCTGGATCGTCATATGCAGCGAGCCGGCGATTCTAGCCCCTTTAAGGGGTTGTTTCGGTCCATATTCCTCGCGCACGGCCATGAGGCCGGGCATCTCGGTCTCCGCAATCGCGATCTCTTTACGCCCGAAACCGGCTTGCGTGATGTCCTTGACGACGTAGTCCTTGCTCATGGCGGCTCCGAATGAAAGGTGTCGCGGCTTGTCAATTGCGCCCGCCGCAAGGCTGCGGCCGGCATGTAACAGCAAAGCTTTCGGGACGCAATCAAGATATAAGCATTTCTTTATGCCGATTTTGGGGAAGTCGTGAGAAGGGAGGAGTGAAGAGGGAAACGGCGAATAGCGAGTAGCGAGTGGCGAGTGGCGAGTGGCGATGGCGCGCTCATCTCTCCCTCTGGGAGAGATCGGACTCGCG
>DASZIL010000038.1:0-24445 GCA_035949255.1 Beijerinckiaceae bacterium
CCGGCTCGAGCGCGATCTCGATTCCGGCCGCGAAGCTCTCGGCGCCACCGAGTGGCGCGCCGCGGACGAGGCGCATCCGCGCCCCAAGCCCGACGGACCAGGGAGAAGCAGCAGGGGAAGCATCGGCCATCGCGGCGCGCGCGGGAAACGTCGCCGCGACCATGGCAGCGCTTGCCGAGCCAAGGACCATTTGGCGCCGGGTGATCATGCACCTCTTCTAAGCGATGATCATGTCAAAAAGCGAGCCACGATCGCGTGATCCATCCCTATTCCCTCAATCAATGAACAAAAATACGAGATGAGGTCGGCTCGCTCACGCGATCGCGGGTTGAAAATTCCGCCGCGATGCCTAGCATTCCTGTATGACCCGGCGCTTCCAGAAACGGCATGGCGAGAGCTTCTATCTCGACGGCCAGGTTTTGGTCGCCATGCCGAGCCTCGCCGACGAGCGCTTCGCCAGGAGCGTCATCTACCTTTGCGCCCATTCGCCAGAGGGCGCGATGGGCATCGTCATCAACAAGCCCGCCTCGCATATCGTGTTCCGCAAGCTTCTGGTGCAATTGCAGATCATCGATGATGGGGAGAGCATCCGCTTGCCCGCGGGCGCTGCGGGGATCCAGGTGCTCCAAGGCGGGCCGGTCGACAAGGCGCGCGGCTTCGTGCTGCATTCGGCCGATTTCTTCATCAAGGACACGACCTTGTCGATCGACGAGCGGATGTGCCTCACCGCCACCGTCGATGTGCTGCGCGCCATCGCCAAGGGCGAGGGGCCGCATCGCGCGGCGCTTGCGCTCGGCTATGCGGGCTGGGCGCCCGGCCAGCTCGAAACCGAGATCCGGGAGAATAGTTGGCTGTCGTCACCCGCCACGCCCGACCTCATTTTCGATACGCCCGCCGAAGCGCGCTACGATATGGTGATGCGTGGGCTCGGCATCGATCCGGCGATGCTCTCGAGCACTGCCGGGCGGGCGTAGAGCGTGATCGGCATATTTTCAGACGAGATCATTCGGGGACACGGAGTGATGAGGCGCCAGGGCGTCACCAGCGCCAACGGGTGCCGGGCGTCGGCGGAGTTTTGCTAGATGTCGTCTCCGATCGGCTCCGAGATCGAGCGCCTCATCCAGTTGCTGGCGCGCCTGCCGGGCCTCGGCCCGCGTTCGGCGCGCCGCGCCGCCCTGCATCTGATCCGCAAGCGGGAAGCCTTGCTCGCTCCGCTCGCCGAGGCGCTCAAGGTGGCCGCCGAACGCATCGTCATCTGTCCCGTCTGCAACAATGTGGACACGAGAGCGCCTTGCGGCATTTGCGAGGATGAACGACGCGACAAGAGCTTGCTCGTCGTCGTCGCCGATGTCGGCGATCTTTGGGCGCTCGAACGGGCGGGCACCTTGCGCGCCCGCTACCATGTGCTCGGCGGCACGCTCTCGCCGCTCGATGGCATCGGCCCGAAGGAGCTCGGCATCGAACGCCTCGTCACCCGCGTGGCCGAAGGCGAGATCCAGGAGGTGGTGCTGGCGCTCAATGCCACAGTCGACGGGCAGACGACGGCGCATTACATCACCGATGCCTTGGCGCCGCTCGGCGCCAAGGTGACGCGGCTCGCTCACGGCGTGCCGGTCGGCGGCGAACTCGATTATCTTGACGAAGGGACGCTCGCCGCGGCCTTGCGCGCCCGCACGGCGATGTAGCGGCTCACTTGCGCCAGGCCCGCGCCAGGAGAAAAGCGACGGCGTTCACCGCGACCGACAAGGCGATGAGCACCATGCCGAGCGCCAACGCCAGCGCCAGCTCTCCCTTGCTCGTCTCGAGCGCGATCGCCGTCGTCATGGTGCGAGTGTAGCCGCGGATATTGCCGCCGACCACGATGATGGCGCCAACTTCCGAGATGGCGCGCCCGAAGGCGGTGAGAAAGATGGTGAGCATCGAGGCTCTCCCGATCGCCAGGATGATGGCGACCGAGCGCGGCGCCGAGGCACCGTCCACCATGAGCGCTCCGCCATATTGCGCCCAGAGCCCATCGGCGAAGCGATGCGTCAACGCGACGACGATCGGCGTAAGCAAGATGAGCTGGGCGATGATCATCGCGAAGGGCGTGAACAGAAGGCCGAATTGCCCAAGCGGGCCCGAGCGCGACAGGGCGAGGTAGACGCAAAGCCCGACCACGACCGGCGGCAGGCCGAGAAGCGCGTTGCTCGCGAGGATCAGCCCGGCGCGCCCACGAAATCTCGAGATCGCCAGCGCAACCCCGATCGGCGCTCCGACGAGGAGAGACGCAATCGCCGCCGTGAGGCTCACGCCGAGCGAAAGGCCGATGATGCCCAAGAGCTCCTGATCGCCCCGCCCGATCAAGCCGAGCGCGAGCGCGAAAGCGCGGCTCACCTCATGCATGGACGCGATCGGCGCTCATTCGCCCGAGGCGGAACGCTACGGGTTTCCGACGAAGAAGAGCTGTTCGCCATTGACGCGATAGGAAGTGATCGCGGCTTGGCCCGCCGGCGAGGTGAGCCATTCATGCCAAACGCGCGAGGCCTCTGTCTTGACCTTCGGCCATTTCGCCGGGTTGACCAGAATGCTGCCATAGGGATTGAGGAGACGCTCGTCGCCTTCGACCAGGATGAGGAGATCGCCGCGGTTTTGGAAATGCGCCCAACTGGCGCGGTCGGTCAACACATAGGCGTTCATCTCGACCGCGGTGTTCAGCGTCGCGCCCATGCCGGAGCCGAGCTCGCGATACCAGGGGGCGCCGCGCGGCACGAGGCCGAGCGAGCTCCAGATGCGCAGCTCCATGCGATTGGTGCCGCTGTCGTCGCCGCGCGAGGCGAAGCTTGCCTGGATGCGCGCAATCTTGGCGAAGGCCTCCTTCACGTCTCGCAGGCCCTTGACACCAGCCGGATCATCCCTCGGGCCGACCAGGACGAAGTCGTTGTACATGACGCCGCGGCGATCGATGCCATTGCCGTCGGCGACGAATTTGTCCTCGCCGGCACGGTCATGCACGAGAAGCGCGTCGGCATCGCCGCGCGCGCCGATGGCGAGCGCCTGTCCGGTGCCGACCGCGACGACGCGCACATCGATTCCGGTCGCCTTGCGAAAGATCGGGATCAAATGGCCGAAGAGGCCCGATTCCTCGGTCGAGGTGGTCGAGGCGAGCGTGATGAAGCGCTCTTGCGCGAAAGCCGGCATCGGCCACGTCCAAATCGCCGAGAGCACGCAAGCCAGCGCGGCGGCGAAAATCTTGAGGCCTCGCATCACGGGCAAATGCCTATCCGTTCCCGGAGGCCGAGGAAAGCCGGGCGCCGGTCGTCTCATCGAAAAGATGGACCTTGGAGGGCGCAACCTCGATGATGAACGCCTCCCCTTGCGGCGGCGGGTCGGATGCGCCTTGCGCCACCGTGAAGGCGCGCTCGCCGACCTTGCCGTGCACCAAACGACCCATGCCGAGCTCCTCGATGAGCTCGAGCTTGAAGCGCGGGGCCGAGCCATCGTTTCCCGCCCGGCGAAGCGCGACGGTTTCGGGACGAAGCCCGGCCAACACCCTCCTCCCGGCTTGAGCCGCGATGCGTGCCGGGTCATAGGCGAGAGCGGCTCCGCCGTGCAGGCGCAAACGGCCTGGTGCTTCCACTTCGGCTGGAAGAAAATTCATCGGCGGGGAGCCGATGAAGCCGGCGACGAAAACAGAGGCCGGTTGCTGGAACACCTCGAGCGCCGTGCCGACCTGTTCCATATGGCCTGCGTTCATCACCACCAGACGGTCGGCGAGCGTCATCGCCTCGAGCTGGTCATGGGTGACATAGATCGAGGTCGTCTCGAGCTCACGCTGAAGCTTCCTGATCTCGATGCGCATCTGCACGCGCAGCTTGGCGTCGAGATTGGAGAGCGGCTCGTCGAACAGAAAGGCGGCTGGCTTGCGCACGATGGCGCGCCCCATGGCGACGCGCTGGCGTTGACCGCCCGAGAGCTGGCGCGGCTTGCGCGCAAGAAGCGGCTCGAGCTCGAGGATGCGCGCCGCTTCCTTAACGCGCGCCTCGATCTCGGGTTTCGGCGTGCCGCGATTGCGCAGCCCGTAAGCCATGTTGTCGAAGACGCTCATATGCGGGTAGAGCGCGTAATTCTGGAACACCATGGCGATGTCGCGCGCCATGGGCTCGAGATCGTTGACGCGGCGCTCGCCGATGCGGATGTCGCCCGAGCTCACCGTCTCGAGGCCCGCGACCATGCGCAGAAGCGTGGATTTGCCGCATCCCGAAGGCCCGACGAGCACGCACAACCCGCCGTCCGGCACCGTGAAGGAGACGCCTTTCACCGCCTCGAAGCCGCCGGCGTAGATTTTGCGCACTTCGCTCAGGACGACCGCCGCCATTCTACTTCTCCGTCTCGATCAGGCCTTTGACGAAGAGCCTTTGCATGGTGAGGACGACGAGGACCGGGGGCAGCATGGCGAGCACCGCGGTCGCCATGGCGACGTTCCATTCGGTGAGCGCGTCATGCACGTCGATGATCTTCTTGATGCCGATGACGATCGTCTGCATGTCGTCGCGCGTCGTGATCAGGAGCGGCCAGAGATACTGGTTCCATCCGTAGATGAAGAGGATAACGAAGAGCGCGGCGATATTGGTGCGCGAGAGCGGCAGCAGCGTATCCTTGAAGAACCGCAAGGGGCCGGCGCCATCGATCTTCGAGGCTTCGACGAGCTCCTTCGGCACCGTCATGAAGAATTGCCGGAAGAGCAGCGTCGCCGTCGCCGAGGCGATGAGCGGCAAGGTGAGGCCCGCGTAGGAATCGAGGAGATGAAGGTCGCTCGCGATCTTGTAGGTCGGGTAGATGCGCACCTCGACGGGCAGCATCAAGGTGACGAAGATGATCCAGAACGCCGCCATCCGGAACGGAAATGAGAAGAACACGATGGCGTAGGCCGAGACGATCGAGATGGCGATCTTGCCGACCGCGATGCCCAGCGCCATGACGAGACTGTTGAGCATCATCCCGCCCACCGGCGCGCGTGTCGTCGCGCCGGTCCCCGACATGATGGTGTGCCAATAATTCTCGAAGCCGTGCGAGCCCGGCGTCAATGGCATTTGGCCATTGGCGATGACGGCGTTGTCATGCGTCGAGGCGATCACCGCCATGTAGACCGGGAAGGCGACGATAGCGACGCCGATCAAGAGGACGATGTGCGGCAGGAGATTTCCGAAGCGGCGGTGCTCGACCATGCTGTTTGCCTAATAATGCACGCGCCGCTTGACATAGCGGAATTGGACCGCGGTGAGCGCGATCACGATCGCCATGAGGATCACCGATTGCGCCGCCGAGCCGCCGAGATCGGCGCCGAGCCTGCCGTCCTGGAACACCTTGTAGACGAGCGTTTCCGTCGCCTTGTTGGGACCTCCACCCGTCGCCGTGTCGATGATGCCGAGCGTGTCGAAGAACGCGTAGGTGATGTTGACGACGATCAGGAAGAAGGTCGTCGGCGACAGGAGCGGGAACACCACGGTCCAGAAGCGGCGAAAGGGCTTCGCCCCGTCGATCGCGGCCGCCTCGATGACGCTCTTCGGGATGGCCTGCAGGCCGGCGAGGAAGAACAGGAAATTATAGCTGATCTGCTTCCACACCGCGGCGAGGATGACGAGGGTGAGCGCCTGGCCGCCGTCGAGAATCGGATTCCAATCGATGCCCGAGGCTTGCAAGGCGCGCGCGAAGAGGCCGAGCCCCGGCTGGAACATGAAGATGAAAAGCACGCTCGCGACCGCGGGCGCCACCGCATAGGGCCAGATCAGCAACGTGCGGTAGACCCGCGCAGCCTTGATCTGTTGATCCGCCATCGTCGCGAGCAAGAGCGCAAGCGAGAGCGAGAGAAAGGCCACGATCCCCGAAAACACGAAGGTAACGCCGATCGCCTGATAATAATCCGGCCGCTTGAAAAGCTCGACGTAATTCTCGAACCAGACGAACTCGGTCGAAAGGCCGAACGCATCCTGCACCAGGAAGGATTGCCACAGCGCTTGCGCGGCCGGCCAATAGAAAAAAACGAGCGAGATGAGGAGTTGCGGCAAGAGCAGGAGATAGGGCAGGAGCTTGCCCGAGAAGATGGCGCGGCTCTCCACCGGCTCTCGCACCTTCGACCGCCCGGCAAGATCGCGTCGGGGAGCAAGCTCCCCGCGCTCGACCAGGGTCACGTCAGGCAAAACGGCATCGGCCTTCCCGGCGAATGCCTGCGTCTCGCTCATTTGCCGGCGGTGCGCTCGAATTGACGCAAGATCTGGTTGCCGCGCTCGACGGCGGCATCGAGCGCTGCCTTGACCGGCTTCTGGCCCGAAAGCGCCGCCTCGATCTCCTCGGCCCAGAGGTCGCGCATCTGGACCATGTTGCCAAAGCGCAGGCCGCGCGAATTCTCGGTCGGCGGCTTGTGGGTGAGCTCGAGGAGGGGCACTTCGAGAATCGGGTTCTTCTCGTAGAAGCCCGAGGCCTTGGTCTTCTCATAGGCCGCCTTGGTGATCGGCAAATATCCCGAGACTTGATGCAGATTGGCCTGGTGGTCGGTGTCGGAAAGGAAAGTGAAAAACTTGGCGACGCCCTTGTATTCCTCGGCCGATTTGCCGCCCATCACCCAGAGCGATGCGCCGCCGATGATCGAATTTTGCGGTGCGTCCTTGACGTCGGGGAAATAGGGCATCGGCACCGCGGTGAAGTCGAATTTCGCATTCGCCTTGACGTTCGGATAAAAGGCCGACGAGGTCATGAAGAGCGGGCATTCGCCCGAAGTGAAGCGGCCCTCACCGGTGTTGGTGCGCCCGGAATAATCGAAGCTCTTGTCCTTTTGCAGATCGACGAGATTCTGGAGCAGCTTCTCCTCGAGCGGCGTGTTGAATTCGAGAACGGTGTCGAAGCCGTCAAGTCCATTTGCCTTGGTGCCGATCGGCACATTGTGCCAGGCCGAGAATTGCTCGATCATCGCCCAGGTGATCCAGCCAGAGGAGAAGCCGCAGGTGGGGCTCGTCGCATGAAGCTTTTTCGCCGCCTCGAAAACTTCGGGCCAGGTCTTCGGCGGATGGTCGGCGTCGAGCCCGGCCTTCCTCAGCGCGTCCCTGTTGACCCACATCACCATGCTGGACGAGTTGAACGGGAAGGAGAGCATCTCGCCCCTTGACGTCGAGTAATATCCGGTGATCGCGGGCAGGTACGAGGTTGGATCGAAAGGCTCGCCCGCCTCCTTCATCAACTGGAACACCGGCTTGATCGCCCCTTTGGCGGCCATCATGGTGGCGGTACCGACCTCGAAGACCTGAATGATGTGCGGCGCGTTGCCGGCGCGGTAGGCGGCGATGCCGGCGTTCAACGTATCCGCGTAGCTCCCCTTATAGGCCGGGACGACCTTGTACTCGCTCTGCGATTTGTTGAAATCCTCGGCGAGCTTTACCACCACGTCGTTGTTCGGCCCGGTCATCGCGTGCCACCATTGGATCTCGGTGACGGCGCCGGAGGGAAGCGTCGTCGCGACGAGAAGGCCCGCCGCGAGCGTCGCGCGATGGATGAATTTCATGTCGGGGCCTCTCTTCGGCGATGGGTTAACGTCGGCCGGTTGGATCTCTTCGCATGGCGGCGTGATCTCGTCGCAGGAATGCCGCAGGCTTTGGTCGATCATGCTCTACAGACCACCGGCGCGAGCCTTCGGCACCATGTGTCGCGATCATGACGCAGCGGTGACGCTCCCGCAAGCGCGCGGGCGTATACGGGAATCGCGTCTGTCCCACCTTTTAGCTGAACGCAGCGACCAAGGTTTCGATGGGGAGAAACAAAGTGCGGCTGTCCGCGGGATATTCGATGAATTCGGCGCATTTCATGTAGAAGCGTTTCGCCGCGTCATCCTTGGCTTGGACGAGCGCCGCACCGATGCCAATGCTCTGCGAGGCGACCGCGATGCGGCGAAGGGCATCTGTGAGGATGTCGGCACCGAGCCCTTTGCCCCAATGCTCGCGGCTGACCGCGAGCCGCCCGATTATCGATACCGGAATCAGGTCCGGGGCATTGCGCCGAACCCTTCCGGGTGCAGCCGCACGCTCCACCGCCCCGGCGGAGATGCAGAAATAGGCGACCACCCGGCTGCCCTCGCACACCACATAGGTGCGCGAGAAACGGCTTTCATTCTTGAGGGCGCGACGCTGCAACCAATCGTTCAACGCAGCTTCGCCGCAGTCGAAGGCCGAAAGGTCATGCTTGGCGGTGAGGGGGACAGGGGCCGAAAGTCTTAGTTCGGGACGTTCCGGCTCATCCTTTAATTCCGCCATCTCGGAACTCGGCGCGCGAGTGACCTGAGCTTCGGCCCAGGCGCCGGAGGATTGTCGAGCGCGCGCAGGAAGGCGTCGTAGCGATCGGAATCGAGCACAAAGAGACGCCGGTCGAGGAGCACGTCGATCGCCTCGCGCCTCGCACTCTCGATCATGAATTCGGTTCGCGTCTTGCCAAGAATCGCCGCCGCATCGTCGATGAGCCGGCGCGTATGCGTCTCTACGCGCAGATTGATGCTGCCCTTCGTGCCGGGAGCAGATGCGCGCTTCGCGACAACAACGCCCGCGG
This sequence comes from Beijerinckiaceae bacterium, assembly GCA_035949255.1. Lineage (GTDB taxonomy): Bacteria > Pseudomonadota > Alphaproteobacteria > Rhizobiales > Beijerinckiaceae > GAS188. The sequence continues at coordinate 8,569 of DASZIL010000038.1, forward strand.
CGGGCAGGCTTCTCGAAGAGGAAGATCGACCCTTTGACATACCCGAGAATATCGGCGTCGTATCTACAATGTCAATACGAGCCTTCGGCTTCGCCAGACCCGTCATTCGGGCTGGTTGCGGCCCGTTAGCGCCGCTCCGAGCGCGGGTCGAAGGCGTGCTGCATGCCGTCGCCGAGGAAATTCACCGCGATCACCGTGATGAAGATGAGGAGGCCCGGATAGATCGCGAGCGCGGGCGCGGTCGTCACCAATTCCTGGGCGTTGTTCAGCATGTTGCCCCAGCTCGGTGTCGGCGGCACGATGCCGAAGCCGAGGAAGCTCAAGACGCTCTCGAAGAGGATCACGCGCCCGACCGTCAAGGTGAAGGCGACGATGATGGGCGTGACGATGTTCGGCAGCACATGGGTCGTCATCACATAGAGCGCGCCGGCGCCGCTCGCGCGAGCCGCGAGAACATAGTCGCGCTCCTTGACCGAGAGCGTCGCGGCGCGAACGAGGCGCGCGATCGCGGTCCAGTCGACGAGCGCGATGATGACGACGATGCGCCAGAACCCGGCCGCGCCCGAATGCGCGAATTCGCTGGAGAAGCCGAGCTTGGTGAGGTCGAGCGCGGCGAGCACGATCAACAAGGGAAGCAAGGGGAGCGCGATCACGCCGTCCGTAAGACGCATCAAGAAGGAATCGATCCTGCCGCCGAAATAGCCCGCAAGAAGCCCGAGCGAGACGCCGATGCCGCCGCCGATCACCGTCGCCAAGAGGCCGACGAGGAGCGAGATCTGCCCACCGTACATGAGGCGCAGCAATTCATCGCGCCCGCCCTCGTCCGTGCCGAGCCAATGCGTCGCGGAAGGCGGATCATAGCGCGACAAGAGGTCGGTCGTGTTCGAGTCGAGGCCGAGATAGCGCTCGAGCGGATAGGCAAAGAGGCAGAACAGCACGAGCGTCGCGAGGATCACGAGGCTCGCCATGCCGCCTCGATGGTGGCGAAAGCGCCGCCAGCGCAGGCTCCACACCGATTGCGCCGCCTCGACGGCTCGGGCAGGCCGCGCGAGCGCGCCTTCAGTCGCGAGATCGGTCATTTGAGCGCGATCCTTGGGTCGAGCCAACCATAGGCGAGATCGGCCGCGAGATTGGAGAGAAGCGTGATCAAGGTCGCGAACAAGAGGCCGGAGAGCGCGAGGTTGAAATCATTCGAGAGGATCGAATCATAAATCATCTTGCCCATGCCCTGCTGGGCGAACATGGTCTCGGTGACGAGGGCGCCGGAGAACAAGGTGCCGAAGGACAGCGCCATGATCGTCACCACCGGGATGAGCGCGTTGCGCAAGCCGTGCACGATGACGACGCGCCAGGCGCCCGCGCCCTTGGCCCAGGCGGTGCGCACGAAATCCATGCGCAGCGTCTCGATCATCGCGGCGCGTACGTAGCGCGTGAACTGGCCCGTGTTGGCGAGCATCAAGGTGAGGACCGGCAGCGTCAGGTGCCGCACCTGATCCATGAAGCCGCCCTCCCCGACATTCGACATGCCGCTTGCCGGCAGCCAATGCAGCCCGACCGCGAAGGTGAGGATGAGCACGAGCGCGAGCCAGAACACGGGCACCGAGATGCCGGCGAAAGCGAAAAGGCTCACGCAGGAATCGACGAAGCCGCCAGGCCGAAGCGCCGAGACGACGCCGAAGATCAACGCCGCGATGACGCTCAGGACGAAGCTCGAGATCATCAGCTTGCAGGTCTGCCACAAGGCCGGGGTGAGCACTTCGAGCACCGGCTGCGAATGGGTGCGCGAGAAGCCGAGGTCGCCCTGGAGCGCCGCCATCAGCCAGCGCCAGTAGCGCAGCATGAGCGGCTGATCGAGGCCATAGATCGCCTTGAGCTTGGCGACCACTTCCGGCGTCACGCCGGGCATCGAGGCCGCCATGATGTCGATCGGGTCGCCCGGCATCAGGCCGATGAGGCCGTAGATGATGAAGCTCATGACGAGAAGGACGACGAGCGTCTGTCCGATGCGCCGCAGCACGAAGCCGACCATCGCGCTCACTCCTTGAAATGGCAGGCGGCCGAATGCGAGGGCCGCGCCGCGAGCGGCTCGAAGCGCGGCACCACCTTGCGGCAGATGTCCTGCGCCAAGGGGCAGCGCGGATGAAAGACGCAAGCTGTCGGCGGATCGAGCGGGCTCGGCATCTCGCCCTTGATCGAGCGCTTGCGCCGTCGCCCCTTGCCGATGCTCGGCATGGAATCGAGGAGCGCGCGCGTATAGGGATGCGCCGGATGCGCGAAGATGTCCTCGCGGCGTGCGAGCTCGATGATGCGGCCGAGATAAAGAACCGCGACCCGGTCGGCGAGGTGCTCGACGACACCGAGATCATGGCTGATGAAGAGATAGCTCAGCTTCTCGCGCTTCTGGATATCGCGGAAGAGATTGAGGATCTGGCTCTGGATCGACACGTCGAGCGCCGAGAGCGGCTCGTCGGCCACGATGAGCTCAGGTGCCGGCGCCAGCGCCCGCGCGATGGCGATGCGCTGGCGCTGGCCGCCCGAGAATTCATGCGGGTAGCGGTTGAGCGCATCCGCCGGCAAGCCGACCTCCTCGACGAGCGAGGCGGCCCGCGCGCGGCGCTCGTTTTTCGTGCCGATCCCCTGGATGCGCAGCGGCTCGGCGATGATGTCGGAAACGGGCATGCGCGGATCGAGCGCCGAGAAGGGATCCTGGAAGACGATCTGGATGGCGCGTCCGGCGAGCGCGCGGTTGCCGGCCCCGAGCTCGGCGCCACGCAAGCGCACTCGCCCCGCGCTCGGCTTGCGCAAGCCCGCGACCACATGGCCGAGCGTCGTCTTGCCGGAGCCTGATTCGCCGACGAGCGCGAGCGTCTCGCCTTCCCCGATCTCGGCGGAGACATCATCCACCGCGCGCAAGCTCACGCGCTCCTTGCCGAACAAGCGCTTGCGCTGCGCGAAGGAGACGCTCACCTTCTCTATGGAGAGAAGCGCATCCATGGCGGTCAACCCCCCGCTTTGAAGCAGGCAGCGAGATGGCCGGCCTCGATCTCGTCGAGCGGCGGCTCGGCCGCGCGGCACCCCGCATCCGCGAGCGGGCAGCGGTCGGCGAAGCGGCAGCCCGCGACCGCGGCGTCGGGATCGGGCACGCCGCCGGCGATCACCGGCAGGCGCTCCACGCGGCGCGCGGGATCGGGCAAGGTCGCGATCAAGCCGCGCGTGTAAGGGTGCAGCGGCCGCGCGAAGAGCGCCTCGGATTTCGCCCTTTCGACGACGCGCCCCGCATACATCACGATGATCTCGTCGGAGACTTCGGCGATCACCGCGAGGTTGTGGCTGATGAATTGGATCGCCATGCCGATCTCGGCTTGCAAATCCTGCATCAGATCGAGGATTTGCGCCTGGATGGTGACGTCGAGCGCGGTGGTGGGTTCATCCGCGATCAAGAGCGCCGGCCGGCAGGCGAGCGCCATGGCGATCATGGCGCGTTGGCGCATGCCGCCGGAGAGCTGATGCGGGAAGGCCTTGGCGCGCGCCTTGGGGGAGGGGATGCCGACCGCCTCGATGAGCTCGATCGCCTTGCGCTCCGCGGCGCTCCAGTCGATCGCTTGATGCAGCACCATCGCTTCGGCGATCTGGCGGCCGACCGGCATCACCGGGTTGAGGGAGGTCATCGGCTCCTGGAACACCATGGCGATGCGGGCGCCGCGCAGGCGGCGCCATTGCGTCTCGTCCTGGCCGATGAGCTCGCGCCCTTCGAAGCGCAGCGAGCCCGTGACACGCCCCGGCGCGGGCACGAGGCCCATGAGCGCGAGCGCCGTCATGGACTTGCCGCATCCCGATTCCCCGACGACGCCGAGCGTGCGGCCCGCCGGGATGGAATAGGAGACGCCCGCGACGACGCGCCGCTCCCGACCCTCGATCGGGAAGGCGACAGTGAGCCCGTTGACCTCGAGAAGCGGCGCCTTGCGCGACGCTGTCTCATCGGATCGGATCGGCACCTCAACCATCGCGTCTCGCCCGGCGGCGGGGTGAGTTCTGGCGCTCGGCCATACGCCAGAGTGCTCCATTCAGCTCTATTGGGCGTGCCAATTCTCCGACCAGAAGCTGCTCAGATCGCCATGGCCGGTCGGCGTATAGCCCGCGAGCCATTTCGGCACGACATGCGGCTCGGCGCGGAAGAAGAGCGGCATGGCGGGCAGGTCCTTCGCATAGATCTCCTGCATATTGACCCAGATCGCCTTGCGCTTCGCCGGATCGAGCTCCTGCTCGGCGGCGTCGATCAGCTTGTCCATCTGCGGGTTCGAATAGCCGATGTAGTTCGAGCCGCCGTAGTTGTTGGCCTCTGTCGGGATTTGCGTCGAGGACAGGGTGCGGCTCGGCGACTCATTCACATTGCTCGACCAGGCATACATGGCGAGCGCCCCGTAATCGCGCTTCTTCACCGTCTCGCCGAAGAAGGTGCGGGCCGGCTCGTTCTTGATGGTGACCTCGATGCCGGCAGCCTTCCAATTCGACTGCAGCACCTGCTGCTGCAATTCGCGCAAGCGATTGCCCGCGGTCGTCGAATATTCGAGCGACAGGCGGTCGCCCTTGTCGTTGCGGCAGATGCCATCCGCGCCGGGCTTCCAGCCGGCTTCAGCGAGCAGCGCCTTGGCCTTGGCGAGATCGTAGGGGTAGTGCTGGATCTCGTTCGCGAAATCGGCGCTCAGCGGATTGACCCAGGTGTCGGCGACCGGCTGCATCCCCTGGAAAAGCTTGTCGACCAGCGTCTTGCGATCCGCCGCGTAGACGAGCGCCTGGCGCACGCGCACATCGGCGAGGATCGGATTGCCGACCTTCAAATCGATATGCTCATAGGTGAGGCTCGGCTTGAAGATGTAGGTGAACTGGTCGGGGTGCTGCTTTTGCAGCTCGAGCACCTGATCGATGGTGAGGCCGACGCCTTCGCCGGCAACCATGTCCACATCCCCCGAGAGCAGGTTCGCCTGGAGCGCCGCCGTGTTCTCGATGAGCTTGAGGACGATGCGCTTGAAGCCGGGCTTGGTGCCGGCCCAATAGGGGTTCGGCTCCATGACGATCTGCGCGCCGGAGGTATAGCCCGTGACGATATAGGGCCCGTCGAAAAGACCGGGCGTCGTCGGCGCGCGCGCATAGGCCGTCTCCTTGATGTAATCGCCGCTCGCCTGCGCTTTGTCGTAGACCGGCCCTTCGACATGCTCGGGCAGGATCTGATCCCATTCGTTATAGGACGAAAGCACCTTGTCGAGATGCAGGACGGCGGTCGTGTCGTCGACGACATCGACCTTGTCGGCCCGCGTCCACGGATGGGTGTTGGAGAAGCCCGTTTTCGGATCGCGCGCCAATTTCCAGGTGAAGGCGAGATCTTTTGCCGTCACCTTCTCACCATCGCCCCATTTGAGATCGGGCTTGAGCTTGATGGTGACCGCCATGCCCTTCTTGCCGTCCGGGCGATCCTCGATCTTCGCGAGCCCGTTCTCGATGGTCGGCAGCTCGGCGCAAATCAGGCATGAATTCTTCCAGCTCGCATCATAGGCCGTGATCTGGCGCATGACGAAGCCGAGCGCGTAGGATTTGATCACCTCGGCATCGATATTGGGATGCAGCGTCGAAGGAAATTGCGCGACGCCGATGGTGAGCTGATCCCTGGCGGCCGCGGCCGGGCTTGCGGCGAGCAAGCCGGCCGAAAGGCCCGCCGCGCAAAGCGCGAGAAAATGTTTCATGACAGCCTCATATGAGAGGGTGGATGGATGAGCCCGCATGCTAGCCTTTCGCCCGTGCGCGTCAACGCGGCTTGCGGGGCTCGCGCGCGATCCTTACCCTTTGGACGAACAGGTTTTCGCGATCGCCCTTTGGCGATCGATCGCCAAGTCACCGAGGGATGAGATCCATGTCGCGCATCGATGAAAGCCGTCCATTCCTGCCGCTTTCCATCGCGGTTCTCACCGTGTCCGACACGCGTTCCCTCGAGGAGGATAAATCCGGCGCGACGCTCGAGAAGCTTCTCACGGGCGCCGGGCACAAGCTCGGCGCCCGCGCCATCGTGAAGGACGACAAGAAGGCGATCGCCGCGAAGCTTCGCGGCTTCATCGAAGACCCCAAGATCGATGTCGTGATCACGACCGGCGGCACCGGTTTCACTGGCCGCGACGTGACGCCCGAAGCCGCCGAGCCGCTCTTCGACAAACGCATGGAAGGGTTCTCGACGGTCTTCCATCACATATCCTTCGGCAAGATCGGCACCTCGACCATCCAGTCGCGCGCCACGGCGGGCCTTGCCGGGAATACCTTCATCTTCGTTCTGCCGGGCTCTCCCGGCGCTTGCCGCGACGCCTGGGAAGGCATTTTCGCGGCCCAGCTCGACTACCGGCACCGTCCTTGCAACTTCGTCGAGATCATGCCGCGGCTCGACGAGCATTTGCGGCGCAAGGCCGGCTGATCGCCTCAAAAACGCAAGCTCGGCCTCGCCGTCCCTTCGATTCGCGCGCGCGTTCGCGCCCCTCGCCAGCGGCCTTGCGCGCTCGCAAGAAACTTCGCGTCTCGGCGTTGGACGAGCAGACGAATTGCGTGCCGAGGCGCGAAGCCGGTCGCATCGAAGATCGAGCCAAATAGCGCTCGCCGCCATCGACCGGCGCTCGGCGGAAGGGCGAGGAAGGCGAGCATAAGCGGCGCCTTCGCGTTTTGCGCGATGTGGTCTCGCAAGCTCTTCGCGACGCCCGTGTCCGGCGTATCCCCGGCTTCGAGCACGAGGAGCCAATCCTTCCGGGCGAGCTTGACGGCACGCTGCAAGGCCGCGCCATTGGTCGCGCATTTCGCGACGATCGCGCAGCCGGCCGCCTCGGCGACCGCGAGGGTGGCGTCGCTCGAGCCGAGATCGGCCACGACCACATCGCCGATGAGCCCTTCGGCCGCGAAGGGAGCAAAGGCCGCGAGGCTGCGCAATAACGGCTCTTCGGCGTTGCGCACAATGAAGATCACAGTGATCATTTCCACCGCGCATGGGTCGAAGCTCGAGCGGTCCACGGGATCGCCTCAAGCGGGACATCCATGGTTAGCCCTTTCCAACCGACCTTTTCCCTCCATATCTTGAAATGGAAGGCTTCATATTGGCTCCTTGAACGGTCTCAAGCTCGCGCGCCCTCGAAAATCCCGGCCTCAGCCGATCCCTCACTTGGAGACGCCATCCCGGCATGAGATAAATGCTCGAGCCAGAGTGACATTTATTTCGCATCCTGCGAACAGATCCGGAGCCTCGATATGCTGGATAAGCCTCAGCGCGCAGCCCTTCTCGACGAGATCGCGGGGATCGTCGGGGCGCGTTATGTGCTCACCGAGGCTTCCGACCAGGCTGCCTATCTCACCGAAATGCGCAACATGTTCCACGGGCGGGCGCTTGCCGTGGTGCGTCCTGGCACCACCGCCGAGGTCGCGAAACTCCTGGCGCTCGCATCACGAAGCCGCACGCCGGTGGTGCCGCAAGGCGGCAACACGGGGCTCGTCGGCGGGCAGGTGCCGGACGCCTCGGGCGACGCCATCATCTTGTCGCTCACCCGGCTCGACAAGGTGCGCGAGGTCGATCCCTTGTCGAACACCATGACGGTCGAGGCGGGGCTCACGCTTCTCAAGGCGCAAGAAGCAGCCGCCGCCGCGGATCGGCTCTTTCCGCTCTCGCTCGCTTCGGAAGGCTCCTGCACGATCGGCGGCAATCTTTCGACCAATGCGGGAGGCGTCGCCGTGCTCGCCTATGGCAATGCGCGCGACCTCGTGCTCGGGCTCGAGGTGGCGCTCGCCGACGGGCGCGTCATGAACGGCCTCTCCAAGTTGCGTAAGGACAACACCGGCTACGACCTCAAGAATCTCTTCATCGGCGCAGAGGGCACGCTCGGCGTCATCACGGCGGCGGTGCTCAAGCTGTTCCCGCGACCCATTTCGCAGGCGACGGCGTTCTGCGGCCTCACCTCCGCGAAGGCGGGGCTCGATCTCCTGTCGCGAATGAAGGATGGCGCGGGATCGGCGCTCACAACATTCGAGCTCATTCCGCGCATCGGCATCGACATGGCGTTGCGCCATGGCCAAGGCACGCGCGATCCGCTCGCGGCCCCGCACGCCTGGTATGTGCTTCTCGAATTGTCGGGGCAGGCGGGCGCGCCGGTCGAAAGCCTCGCCGAGGACCTGATCGGCGCGGCGATCGAGGCCGGAGAGGTCGAGGACGCGGCGATCGCCGCCTCGATCGAGCAGAGCAAGGTCTTGTGGCGAATCCGCGAGACGATTCCCGATGCGCAGCGCGCCGAGGGCGTCTCGATCAAGCACGACGTCAGCGTTCCAGTCGCGAGCGTGCCGCGCTTCATCGAGGAAGCGGACGCGGCCGTGAAGAGGTTCCTTCCCGGCGTGCGCACGCTCGCCTTCGGCCATGTCGGGGACGGCAATGTGCATTACAATGTGTTCCAGCCCCAAGGCACCGACGGCGCGAGCTTCCTCACGCGCTGGCACGAGATCGGAGCCGTGGTCTATGAGGTGGTAGGGCGTCTCGGCGGGTCGATCTCGGCCGAGCACGGTGTCGGCCAGATGAAACGCGATCTCTTGCCCAAGGTGAAGGACCCGGTCGCGCTCGACCTCATGCGCGCCTTGAAACGCACGCTCGACCCGCAAGGCATACTCAACCCGGGCAAGGTGCTCTGAACGCCTGATGCGGAGGTGCGAGACGCGCCTCTTCGGACCTTGCTGACGGGACCTTGTCGACGGAAGAGGAATGCACCCGACCACGTTTTCCGACTATAAGAACGCGCTGCTCTTTCTGGTGACGGCGGGCGTCATCGTGCCGCTCTTCCGCCGGCTCAAGGTCAGTCCGGTGATCGGTTTCCTGGCGGCGGGGATCGCGCTCGGTCCCCTCGGGCTTGGCCGATGGGCGCAAGCGCCGGGATGGTTCGGCGCCGCGCCGCGCTGGCTCAGCTATGTGACGATCGCCGATGCTCAGGACATCGGCCCGGTCGCCGAGCTCGGCGTCGTCTTCCTGCTGTTCATGATCGGCCTCGAGCTCTCCTTCGAGCGCCTGATGCTCATGCGCCGCGTGCTCTTCGGCCTCGGCGCCTTGCAGGTCTTCGTCTCGGCCGGCCTGATCGCCGCCATCGCCGCGGCGTTCGGGCTCGGCGCCGTGCCCGCGCTCGTTCTCGGGGGGGCGCTTGCCTTGTCCTCCACCGCGATCGTCATCCCGGTGCTCGCGGGACGCAAGCGCTTGAACTCGACGACCGGCCGCGCCGCCTTCGCGATCCTGCTCTTTCAGGACCTTTGCGTCGCCCCGCTCCTGATTCTCGTCGGTGCGCTCGGCCAAGGCGGCGGCGCGCATGCCGAAGGGCAATTGCTGGCGACCCTTGCCGTGGCGCTGCCCGCCATCGGCCTCATCATCATCACCGGCCGTTTGGTGCTCCGCCCCTTGTTTCACATGGTCGCCGTGGCGGGCTCGACGGAATTCTTCATGGCGGCCTGCCTCCTCGTGGTGATGGGGACGGCCCTCATCACCGCCGCGAGCGGGCTGTCGATGGCGATCGGCAGCTTCATCGCCGGGCTCTTGCTCGCCGAGACGGAATATCGACGCGAGATCGAGGTGATGATCGAGCCCTTCCAGGGGCTTCTGCTCGGCCTCTTCTTTGTCTCGGTCGGCGTCGGGCTCGATCTCTCGCGCCTCTTTGCGCATCCTGTCGAGATCGTCGCGATCGCGCTTTGCCTCATCATGGTGAAGGCGCTCGTCATCGCCATTGCGGCCCCAGCCTTCAAATTCCCTTGGCCCGTGGCGCGCGAAATGGGTCTGCTGCTCGGACCTGGAGGCGAGTTCGCTTTCGTGGTTCTCGGCGCCGCCCTCATGGCCGACGCCATGCCGCGCGAGACCGCCGAAAGCGCCATGGTCGCGGTGACGCTTTCGATGCTTGCCATTCCGCTGCTCGCCCGACTGGGCGAGGCCTTGACGCGCGTCCCGCGCCATGACGAGCCGGGTTTCGCGCATCTCGCCCCGCCCATGGAGGTTGCGGTCTCGCGCGTGCTCATCGTCGGTTACGGGCGCGTGGGCGCGCTGATCGGCGAGCTTCTTGCCGCCCACGGCATCCCTTTTCTGGCGATCGATCAGGACGCGGCCCTCGTGAAGCGCACGCGCAATGCGGGACAAGCGATCTATTACGGCGATGCGTCGCGCCCGGAATTTCTGCGCCGCGCCGGACTGGCGAACGCGCGTGCCCTCGTCGTCACCATGGATCAACCGAGCGCCGTGGAGCATGTCGTGGCGGCGGCACGCTCCGCACGGCCGGACCTCACGATCGTGGCTCGCGCGCGCGACGCGAGCCACGCCTCGAAGCTCTATGGGCTCGGCGTCACCGACGCGGTGCCCGAGACCATCGAGGCGAGCCTTCAGCTCTCCGAAGCCGTGCTCGTCGACATCGGCGTTCCGATGGGCGAGGTCATTGCCTCGATCCACGACAAGCGCGATAGCTTCCGCAAGCTGCTGCAGCCCGTGCGCCAGGGTGAGGTCCGCGCCATCAGGGCGCCGACACGGAAGGGGAAGAGCATCGTTTGACGCTGTGCGAGCCGCTCCGGTTCCGTCTGTTCAACCTCGCGCGCCGCATCGATTCGGTCGCGACACGGGAGCCTGGAGCTATCGGCGCGAAGCGCGACTGGCGTGCCCCGCAAAGCTCACCTCGGACATGCCCGCTTTCGGTCACGAGCGCCCGCGCGACGGCCCGCTCTCAAATGCCCGAATGAGGTGGTGAGCAAGCCTCGCGTCCGCCCGAGGCGGCGACCGCTTTGCGCCTAGTCGGTCGCTCAACCGAAGTTCGTCTCTGCTCGAAAGCGGACGTCGGGTTGGCTGCCGTTATCGACCATCATGGGCCAAAATCGGAAGTAGGGATGCATCCGGTTTGCTGTGCTCGCAGCACTTCCCTCCAAACCGCAGCGCCGGGCGCCGCAATGGGACTGGCGCGGTTACTCGACGACCGCGTCCCTTCATGCGCAATTGGGTCGTTGGCGCTCAAAAACGAAAGCTTGAGCTGGAAATTGAATCGTCAGGAGGCCAGCGAGGTCAACCATGCCCGCGATGACGCCGAGCAGTGGTGGAAGTCACTCCTCTAATCGCGACGTCGCCGTTAGGTTATCCGATGGGCGTGACCAAGTCCGCAGCGCGTCGGAACTTTTAGCGGTCGTTGGCATATTTCTCCGCCTCGTTTGATTTTGCCTGGGCCCATCTGTCGCTAACGAAATCGATCAACATTTTCGGAATGATGAGGCCGAAGCTCATCGCCAATATGATCATCACCGCAATCATGCCGTCGGAGGTTGTCGCACCTATCAGTTGCAACATCGTCTGCGAGCCGCTTCCGATTTGCACAAGGCCGCTCGCCATTCTGAACAGGTAAACGCCCGGCATCATCGAAACCACGGAGGCAAACCCGATCGCCGCAAACGGCATGTGACTACGGCGTGAGACGGGCGTGAGGATCAGCCCGGCGACAACACAAGCGACACCGGCGCCGACGGCGACGCCGAAGCCGAGCAAGGTCAGTGTCACCCAGCGCAGTGCGTGGGCGAGCATGCCTACCGCCACAGGCCATGGCAGCATGTTGAGCGGCGTGGAAAAGAAGACACTGTAAGCCGCAACGGCGACGCCGGCGGCGATCACGTCTTGCCAGATCGGTACAGCCCTGCCGGGCGCATCAGCGGGGAGTGAGACGCCCAGGATCGTTAGTCCAAGCAGCAATCCCAAAGAGATCGCCACAACGATAAGTCCCGCGTAGATCAGACGCGCGGCGCCAAGATGAATACGTCCATTAATAAGGTCCAACGCGCTGTTGAGGAAATGCGGTCCCGGTACCAGGACCATGCATGGACAGACTGCGACAAGACGTAGCGACGAGCTGAGATCGTGTATAACCGCGACTGCGCCAATCAGGCCTGCGAGGAGTGCCGCACAGAACGGTTGGATGAACACGTTCGTGCTTAACTTTGCCAGACCTCGACGTAAAACGGCGCCGCTCGCCGCGCTCACGAAAATCAAGATTACAGGAACCAAATGCGCGACACCGAAGATCACGGCCAGCGCCACGGCGCCTGCCCCAGCCGCTAACGCGAAAAGCGCCGTCGACGCCGGCGGCGCCCGCGAAATTTTGAAGAACGCCTGCACTGCTTTGTCTGGTGCAAGGCGGCCGGAGCCAAGGTCTTTGATGGCCCGCATTGTGGCGGCGACCCGATCCATATCCACGCCGGTAGGATCGGCCGCAACTGAGACGAATAGACTGCCGCCTTTGTCCTCCGCCTGAAGTTCCAGTTCTCCCCAGCGCGGAATGATCCTCGCGCGGAGTCCCAATGAGAGGCCGAGTTCCTCCGCGGCGCCAACCGTCTGCTCTGTGGCTTGCCCATTGACGTAAAGCACACGGGCAAAGGCGAGGATAAGATCGGAACGCTCCTGCAAAGTCATGCGAGCCTCTTCCAATCCCGTGCGTCCGAAATTCATCCGTTCGGATCCGGCTCCCACGCCGCGAACCGGATCCGATCTCCAAATTTTCGACGCTCAGGCCGCGCTCGTGGCCGAAGCTCCACCCGCGATATAGGGCTTCACCATTTTCTTCGGATCGACGACCTGATCGAATTCGGCCTCGGTGACAAAGCCCAATTTCAACGCCGCAGCCTTCAGCGTGAGATCGTTATCCATAGCGTAGTGGGCAATTTTCGAAGCCTTGTCGTAGCCGATAACTGGGGAAAGTGCAGTCACCAGCATCAGCGAACGCTCGACATACTCGTTGATCTTCTTCAGGTTGGGCTCGGTGCCCTCAATCAGGAACTTGCGGAAGTTCACACAACCGTCCGTCATGATGGTTATCGAATGGGTGACGTTGAATATCATCAGCGGCTTGTAGACGTTCATTTCGAGGTAGCCGCCGGCGCCGCCAAAGCCCACTGCGACGTCATCAGCCATCACTTGCACCGCGATCATCGTCAGTGCCTCGCATTGGGTGGGATTGACCTTGCCCGGCATGATCGAGGAACCCGGCTCGTTTTCTGGGATATTCAATTCAGCAAACCCGGCGCGCGGCCCACACGACATCAGGCGGATGTCATTGGCAATCTTGTAGAGCGACACCGCGAGCGTGCGCAGCGTTCCCGACAACTGCACCAACCCGTCGTGAGCGCCTTGGACGGTGAATTTGTTGGGTGCGGTGACGAAAGGCAGGCCCGTAAGATGGGCGATCTCCGCCGCTGCCGCTTCGGCAAAGTCCGGGGCCGAGTTGATGCCGGTTCCAACCGCCGTGCCGCCGAGTGCCAATCGATACACACCTTGCAGGGCTGTTTCGATCCGCTCGAGATTGTCGGCCAACATTCCCACATAACCGGACCATTCCTGGCCTAGGGTTAAGGGCGTGGCGTCCTGCATGTGGGTGCGCCCGATCTTGACGATGTCGCTCCACGCTTGCGATTTCGCGGCGATCGCATCGCGCAACGCCGCGACCGCGGGAATAAGGCGCTGCTTAACGTTGACGGCGGCTGCGATGTACATGGCGGACGGAAACGAGTCGTTCGACGACTGGGCCATGTTGACGTGATCGTTAGGATGAACTGGCGCGTGGCTGCCGAGGGGGGTGCCTGCGAGCTGGCAGCAACGGTTGGAGATCACTTCGTTGACATTCATGTTGAACTGGGTGCCGCTGCCCGTCATCCAAACATGCAAGGGAAACATGTCGTGGTGCTGACCGGCGAGGATTTCGTCGCACGTCTGAACGATAAGCTTGTAGCGCAGATCGTTAAGCCGATTGCTGGCGTGGTTCGCGATGGCAGTGGCCTTCTTCAAGATGGCGTAGGACGTGATCATTTCGCGGGGAATCAGGTCCTTGCCGATACTGAAGTGCTCGAGCGAGCGCTGGGTCTGAGCACCCCACAGCTTGTCCGCAGGCACCTCGACCACTCCGAGGCTATCGGTCTCTTTTCTCATCTCGACCATGGATCTCTCCTGGATTTGCTATGTAAACTACTGAGGGGTAGAGCCTTTCTCGCGTGGTGGCGGACGAGCAGGTCGGGGAGTGCTCAGACGTTCTCGATCTTGAGCACCGGCGCGGTATCGGCGCGGGTGCGCCGGCAGGCGTCCGCATCGGTCTTGAGATCAATCCCGTAGGTCGGAATGATCGCCTTCAGCCGGTGTAACCAGGTGCCTTCGGTCAGTTCGTTTCCGAAGCATTTCTTCAGCACGTCGATCGAGATGGACGCGGCCGTGGAGGCGCCCGGCGAAGCGCCCAGCAGCGCCACGACCGACTTGTCTTCCGCCACCACGAGCTCGGTGCCGAACTCGAGATCACCCGCCTCGTGCTTGAGCCATCCCTTGATCTCGTGCGGCTTAATGGTCTGCACGCGCTCCCCGGCGACGGCCTCTTTCCAATCCTTCTTCACGGCGCCCGGGAAGAACTGCTTGAGTGTCGCGAACTGCTGGTTCGAACTCTGCAGGACTTGGCCAATGAGATATTCGGACAAGCTGATATTGTCGCGTGCGACGTCGAGCAGCGGAATGATGTTATCGAAGGTCAGCGAAGTGAACAGATCCGTAAGCGCACCATGCTTGAGGAAGCGGGTAGAGAAACCCGCATAGGGGCCGAACAGCAGCGAGTGTTTGCCGCCTATGATGCGTGTGTCGAGGTGCGGCACCGACATCGGCGGCGATCCCGAGGCGGCCTTGCCATAGACTTTGGCATGGTGGCGATCACTTACGGCGTCGACGTCGCAGCGCAGCCAGATGCCGCTGACAGGGAATCCGCCATAGCCTTTGCCTTCGGGGATCTTCGACTTCTGCAGCAACGGCAGGGAGCCGCCGCCCGCCCCGATAAAGACGAATTTGGCCGACACTGTTTCGACCCCACCATCATAGGTGTCTTCGACCGACACGCGCCAGCGCCCGTCGTCCTCGCGGTCTAGGCCAACGACCTTGCGATTGTAGTGAACGTGGAAGCCGGGCTGATCGGACAGGTGTTTGACAAGCAGGTGGGTCAGCGCGCCATAGTCGACGTCGGTGCCGGTGATGATGCGGGTAGCCGCGAACGGCTCTTTGTCGCCCCGCCCGTCCATGATGAGAGGCGCCCACTCACCGATCTTGGTGCGGTCATCGCTGTACTCCATGCCATAATAGCAGTGGTTGGCCGACATCTCCTTGAAGCGCTCGCGCAGGAACGCGACATTACTAGCGCCCCAGACGAAGCTCATGTGCGGGCACGGGTGGATGAAAGCGCGCGGGTCGGGGATCGCACCCTTTTTGACCAGGAACGACCAGAGCTGGCGCGATAGGTCGAACTCGGTGTTGACCTCCAGCGCCTTGGAGATATCGACGCTGCCGTCCTTGCGCTGAGGCGTGTAGTTCAGCTCGCAGTTGGCGGCGTGGCCGGTTCCAGCGTTGTTCCAGCCTTCGGAGCTCTCCTGTGCACAATCGTGAAGCGTCTCGAACATGGCGATGGCCAGCGACGGTTCGAGCTCCTTCAAGAAGGATCCGAGCGTCGCGCTCATGATACCCGCGCCGATCAGAACGACGTCGGGATTTTCCGAGTTGCTGATGGTGGGCATGGGAAGTTCTCCTCTAACGAGATCGAACGCGTGTTGGATCCGGTGACGCGGGGTTCGTGACGGCGATGAGATGAGCCCCTTCGCCCGAGATCATTGATCCGCTTTGCGGAAGGGGACCGCGACGTCGGGCGCCAAAATCACATAGGCACGACGCCAGGGTTGGTCGTCGACAAGCCGCCAGCTGTGTCCGGTGCCGGTCGTATCCTCGGCTAGTAAAATGTCGCCGGGACGGATCGTGAAGGTCTCGTCCTTGGCGGTCTTGAACTCAAGCGTGCCAGATAAGGTGATG
>DASZIL010000039.1:0-26162 GCA_035949255.1 Beijerinckiaceae bacterium
GAACCAAGAGGTCATGAGCATCTTCAACCAACCGGCGCAACCGGTGTCGTTCGACCGGATCAGGATCGCGCTGGCGAGCCCGGAGAAGATCAAGTCCTGGTCGTTCGGCGAGATCAAGAAGCCCGAGACGATCAACTATCGTACCTTCAAGCCTGAGCGCGACGGGCTGTTCTGCGCGCGCATCTTCGGCCCGATCAAGGATTACGAGTGCTTGTGCGGCAAGTACAAGCGCATGAAATACAAGGGCATCATCTGCGAGAAATGCGGCGTCGAGGTCACGCTCTCGCGCGTGCGCCGCGAGCGCATGGGCCATATCGAGCTCGCCGCTCCCGTCGCCCACATCTGGTTCTTGAAGTCCTTGCCGTCGCGCATCGGGCTCCTGCTCGATATGACGCTGAAGGATATCGAGCGCGTCCTTTATTTCGAGAACTACATCGTCATCGAGCCGGGCCTCACGCCCCTGAAGCAGCATCAACTTCTCTCCGAGGACGACGTGCTGCACGCCCAGGAGGAGTACGGGGAGGACAGCTTCACCGCCCTCATCGGCGCCGAGGCCGTCCGCGAGATCCTCATCAGCCTCGACCTGCCGAAGATCGCGCTCGACCTGCGCCAGGAGATCGCGACCACCACCTCCGAGCTGAAGCCCAAGAAGCTGATGCGCCGGCTCAAGATCATCGAAGCCTTCATCCAATCGGGCAACAAGCCGGAATGGATGATCCTGACGCAGGTGCCGGTGATTCCGCCCGATCTTCGGCCCCTCGTGCCGCTCGACGGCGGGCGCTTCGCGACCTCGGACCTGAACGACCTCTACCGGCGCGTGATCAACCGCAACAACCGCCTGAAGAGGCTGATCGAGCTTCGCGCGCCCGACATCATCATCCGCAACGAGAAGCGGATGCTGCAGGAGGCGGTCGACGCGCTCTTCGACAATGGGCGGCGCGGCCGCGTGATCACGGGCGCGAACAAGCGCCCGCTCAAATCGCTCGCCGACATGCTGAAGGGCAAGCAGGGCCGTTTCCGCCAGAACCTTCTCGGCAAGCGCGTCGATTACTCGGGCCGCTCGGTGATCGTGGTCGGCCCGGAGCTCAAGCTGCATCAATGCGGCCTGCCGAAGAAGATGGCGCTCGAGCTGTTCAAGCCGTTCATCTATTCGCGCCTCGATGCGAAGGGGCTCGCGGCGACAGTGAAACAGGCAAAGAAGCTCGTCGAGAAGGAGCGGCCGGAAGTTTGGGACATCCTCGATGAGGTGATCCGCGAGCATCCGGTGATGCTCAATCGCGCGCCCACCTTGCACCGGCTCGGCATCCAGGCCTTCGAGCCGACGCTCGTCGAGGGCAAGGCCATCCAGCTTCATCCCCTGGTCTGCGCGGCCTTCAACGCCGATTTCGACGGCGACCAGATGGCCGTGCATGTGCCGCTCTCGCTCGAGGCCCAGCTCGAAGCGCGCGTCCTTATGATGTCCACGAACAATATTCTGCATCCGGCCAACGGCCAGCCGATCATCGTGCCGTCGCAGGATATCGTGCTTGGGCTCTACTACCTCACCATCATGTCCGACGGTGAGCCTGGCGAGTTCAAATATTTCGAGCCGAACGAGCTGAAGAAGCTCTTCAAGCCGCAGGATTACGCCAAGAACAAGGGCGCGAAGATCCCGAAGCAAGGCTTCTACGGCGATCTCGGCCAGCTCGAGCATGCGCTCGAGACGAAGGCGGTCTCGCTGCACGCCAAGATCAAGTTCCGTTGGACGGGCCTGGACGAGAAAGGCAAGCGCGCGTCCAAGGTCCATGACACGACACCTGGCCGCGTGCTGCTCGGCCAGCTCCTGCCCGAGCACGCCAAGATATCCTTCGACATCGCCAACCGGCTGATGACCAAGAAGGAGATCTCGAACCTGATCGACATCGTCTACCGCGAATGCGGGCAGAAGGAGACGGTGATCTTCTGCGACAAGATCATGAATCTCGGCTTCACCCAGGCGTTCAAGGCGGGCATCTCCTTCGGCAAGGACGACATGGTCGTGCCCGAGAACAAGTGGAAGGTGGTCGACGAGACGCGCGCGCTCGCCAAGGATTACGAGCAGCAGTTCCAGGACGGGCTCATCACCCAGCGCGAGAAATACAACAAAGTGGTCGATGCCTGGTCGAAATGCTCGGATCGTCTCGCGACCGAGATGATGCAAGGCATCTCGACCGTGACGAAGGACGAGGACGGGCGCGACAGGCCGGTGAACTCGATCTACATGATGTCGCATTCGGGCGCGCGCGGCTCGCCCACGCAGATGCGCCAGCTCGCCGCGATGCGCGGCCTCATGGCGAAGCCGTCAGGCGAGATCATCGAGAGCCCGATCATCTCGAACTTCAAGGAAGGCCTCGACGTGCTCGAGTATTTCAACTCGACGCATGGCGCGCGCAAGGGTCTTGCCGACACGGCGTTGAAGACGGCGAATTCCGGCTATCTGACGCGTCGTCTCGTCGATGTCGCGCAGGATTCGATCATCACCAGCAACGATTGCGGCTCGAAGAACGGCATCGTCATGCGCGCCATCGTCGACGCCGGCCAGGTGGTGGCTTCGCTCGCGTCACGCATCCTCGGTCGCGCCGCCGCGCAAAACATCGTCGGCCCGGACGGGAAAAAGGTGATCGTCAAGGCCGGCGAATTGATCGACGAGAAGCACATCGCCGCAATCACGGCCGCGAACATCCAGGAAGTGAAGATCCGCTCGGTTCTCACTTGCGCGCTGCGCGATGGCGTCTGCGGGAAATGCTATGGGCGCGATCTCGCCCGCGGCACGCCCGTGAATCTCGGCGAGGCGGTCGGCGTCATCGCGGCGCAATCGATCGGCGAGCCGGGGACCCAGCTCACCATGCGCACCTTCCACATCGGCGGCGCGGCCCAGATCTCGGAGCAGTCCTTCATCGAGACGAACTTCGAGGGCAAGGTCACGATCCGCAACCGCAATATCGTGCGCAATTCCGCCGGCGACCTCATCGCCATGGCGCGCAATCTCGCGGTGGTGATCGTCGGGCCGGACGGCACGGAGCGGGCTGTGCACCGCATCCAATTCGGCGCGAAGCTCAAGGTCGATGAGGGCGACCTCGTGAAGCGCGGTCAACGCATCGCCGAGTGGGATCCTTATACAAGGCCGATTCTCACCGAGGTCGCGGGCAAGATCGGCTTCGAGGATCTCGTCGAAGGCGGATCGATGACCGAAACGATCGACGAGGCCACGGGCATCGCCAAGCGCGTCGTCATCGATTGGCGCGCCAATTCGCGTTCCTCGTCGTTGCGTCCGGCGATCGTGATCAACGGCAAGGACGGCAAGATCGGCAAGCTCGCGCGCGGCGGCGAGGCGCGCTACGTGCTGCCGGCCGAGGCGATCCTCGCGGTCGATCCGGGCAATGTGGTCAAGGCGGGTGATGTGCTCGCCCGCATTCCGACCGAAAGCGCCAAGACGCGCGACATCACGGGCGGCCTGCCGCGCGTGGCGGAGCTCTTCGAGGCGCGCCGGCCGAAGGAAGCCGCGATCATCGCGGAGAAGGCGGGCACGATTCAGTTCGGGCGCGACTACAAGAACAAGCGCCGGATCAACCTCATCCCGCATGACGGCTCCGAGACGGTCGAGTATCTCGTGCCGAAGTCGAAGCACGTTTATCACCAGGATGGCGACCTGATCGAAAAGGGCGACTTCATCGTCGACGGCAATCCCGCGCCGCACGACATCCTGGCCATCAAGGGTGTGGAGGAGCTTGCCGCCTATCTCGTGAACGAGATCCAGGAGGTGTATCGCCTGCAAGGCGTGAACATCAACGACAAGCACATCGAGGTGATCGTTCGCCAGATGCTGCAGAAGGTCGAAATCGCCGATGGCGGCGGTAGCGATCTCCTCGAGGGCGAGCAGATGGACCGCATCGATCTCGAGGAGTTGAACGACAAGCTCGTGGCCGAGGGCAAGAAGCCCGCCGTCGGCCATCCGGTCCTGCTCGGCATCACCAAGGCTTCGTTGCAGACGCGCTCCTTCATTTCGGCTGCCTCCTTCCAAGAGACGACACGCGTCCTCACCGAGGCCGCGGTCAACGGCAAGGAGGATATGCTCGAAGGGCTGAAGGAGAACGTCATTGTGGGACGTCTCATTCCGGCAGGCACCGGATCGATGATCGCGCGCATCCGCGAGGTTGCCACGCATCGCGACGAGCTCATCCTCGAGCAGCGCAGCAAGGCCGCCGAAGCCGCCGCTCTCGAGGGCGCGGGCGAGCAGCCCCTCGAGGCTCTTCCGCCGGCGGAACGTGTCGGGGCGCGGTAACCGGGCGATGGCAAACGCCTGAGAAAGCCGCCCCTCCGGGCGGCTTTCTCTTGCGGGCCGGTTCTTGCGGGCCGGTCCCGGCAGGCTCGGCGTCAAAGGGGAGGGGCGGGTGTCCTGATCCATGCCTTGGGCGAAGGGACCGCGCGAGCTTCTTTGCTCTCTCGCATCTCGATCCGGGATGAAAAAGGGAGGGCGCCTCCCCATTTACCTGTTGACGTTTGGCGAAACGGACGTTAGAGCCGGCACAACGTTTTCGGCAGGTCGTGGACCTCGCCTGTTCGAGCGCGCCTCGCGCCCGATGCAAGAGCGTCCAAACACTGCCCGTCTGCGATTGAGACAATCGATGATGGCATGATCGGGGCGACCCGGTCCTCTGCGTTTGGAAGGCGGACCTGATGCCCTGATCGGCGGATGGTCCGTTTGGCTTTGCGCCTTTTACGGCGCTGTGATGGAAGGCGATCATGCCGACGATTTCGCAGCTGATCCGGAAGCCCCGGCAGCCGAAGACCTATAGGGACAAGGCTCCCGCGCTCGATGCCTGCCCCCAAAAACGGGGCGTGTGCACGCGCGTCTACACGACGACGCCGAAGAAGCCGAACTCCGCGTTGCGCAAGGTCGCCAAGGTAAGGCTGACGAACGGCTTCGAGGTCATCGGTTACATTCCCGGTGAGGGCCATAACCTGCAAGAGCACTCGGTGGTGATGATCCGCGGCGGGCGCGTCAAGGACTTGCCGGGCGTGCGCTATCACATCTTGCGCGGCGTGCTCGACACGCAAGGCGTGAAGGACCGCAAGCAGCGCCGCTCGAAATATGGAGCCAAGAGGCCGAAGTAAGAGAGGCCGAAGTAAGACGGCCTTTACGAACAACGGGCGCGGAGAAGCAAGACGAAGCCTTGCTGTCCGGGCCAAATCATCAAGGCGCAGGGTGACATTGCCCAGCCGGGCCTTGAGGAAGAACTGAAAGACAGAGCGCATCGGTTTCGCCCCGGAAGCTTCCCGGAGCGGCCATGCCGGACAAGGCGGAAGACGGAGACGATCAGATGTCCCGGCGTCACAGTGCCGAAAAACGCGAGTTCGTTCCCGATGCAAAATACGGGGACCTCGTCGTCGCGAAATTCATGAACTCGATCATGTACGAGGGGAAGAAGTCGGTCGCGGAATCGATCGTCTACGGTGCCTTCGACCAGATCGAGCAGAAGGCAAAGGCGGATCCCTTGGGCGTCTTCAAGCAGGCGCTCGAGAATGTCGCGCCCGCGATCGAGGTGCGCTCGCGCCGCGTCGGCGGGGCGACCTACCAAGTGCCGGTCGAGGTTCGCAACGAGCGCCGGCAGGCGCTCGCCATCCGCTGGCTCATCACCGCGGCGCGCGCGCGCAACGACAAGACCATGGTCGAACGCCTCTCGGCGGAGCTGCTCGATGCCTCGAACAATCGGGGCAATGCGGTGAAGAAGCGTGAGGACACCCACCGCATGGCCGAGGCGAACCGCGCCTTTTCGCATTATCGCTGGTGAGATCGTCCAATGCCCCGCACGCACAAAATCGAGGATTACCGCAACTTCGGCATCATGGCCCATATCGATGCCGGCAAGACCACGACGACCGAGCGCATCCTCTATTACACCGGCAAGAGCCATAAGATCGGCGAGGTCCATGACGGCGCCGCCACCATGGACTGGATGGAGCAGGAGCAAGAGCGCGGCATCACCATCACCTCCGCCGCGACCACCTGCTTCTGGCGCGAGAAGCGCCTGAACATCATCGACACGCCCGGACACGTGGATTTCACCATCGAGGTCGAGCGCTCCTTGCGCGTTCTCGACGGGGCGATTTGCGTGCTCGACGGCAACCAGGGCGTCGAGCCTCAGACCGAGACCGTCTGGCGCCAAGCCGATAAATACGACGTGCCGCGCATCGTGTTCGTGAACAAGATGGACAAGATCGGCGCGGACTTCTTCGAATGCGTCGATCAGATCGTGACGCGCGTCGGCGGCAAGCCGGTTTGCATTCAGTTGCCGATCGGCGCCGAGAATACCTTCAAGGGGGTCGTCGACCTCGTGCGCATGAAGGGGATCATCTGGGAAGAGGAATCGCTTGGCGCGAAATTCAACGACATCGAGATTCCCGACGACCTCAAGGAACGGGCTGCCGAATACCGAATCAAGCTCGTGGAGGCTTGCGTCGACCTCGACGATGACGCCATGGCCGCTTATCTCGATGGTAAGGAGCCTGACGCGGAGACGCTTCGCAAGCTCATCCGCAAGGCGGTGATCGGGCGCAAATTCCATCCTGTATTTTGCGGTTCTGCTTTTAAGAACAAGGGCGTGCAGCCGCTTCTTGATGCGGTGGTCGATTTTCTTCCCTCGCCCGCAGATCGCGAGGCCATCGCCGGCATCGACTTCAAGACCGAGCAGCCGGTCGAGCGTCGCCCTTCCGATGACGAGCCTTTCTCCATGCTCGCGTTCAAGATCATGGATGATCCTTTCGTCGGCACGATCACCTTCTGCCGCATCTATTCGGGGAAGGTCGAATCCGGCACCACGGTGCTCAACTCGACCAAGGACAAGCGTGAGCGCGTCGGACGCATGCTGCTCATGCACGCCAACAACCGCGAGGACATCAAGGAAGCGTTCACAGGCGACATCGTGGCGCTCGCCGGCCTCAAGGACACGCGCACCGGCGATACGCTCTGCGATATGCAGAAGCCCGTGATCCTCGAGAAAATGGAATTCCCAGATCCGGTCATCGAGGTCGCGATCGAGCCGAAATCCAAGGCGGATCAAGAGAAGCTTGGCGTCGCCTTGCAGAAGCTCGTCGCCGAGGATCCCTCCTTCCGCGTCTCGACCGACCAGGAGTCGGGACAGACCATCCTCAAGGGGATGGGCGAATTGCATCTCGACATCAAGGTCGACATCTTGCGCCGCACTTATAAAGTCGATGCGAGCGTCGGCGCGCCGCAGGTCGCCTATCGCGAGAAGATCACGCGCGAAGGGACGATCGACTACACCCATAAGAAGCAGTCGGGCGGCTCGGGCCAGTTCGCGCGCGTGAAGATCAACCTCATTCCGGGCGAACAGGGCTCCGGCTTCGTCTTCGAATCCAAGATCGTCGGCGGCTCGGTACCGAAGGAATATATCCCCGGCGTCGAGAAGGGCCTCGAGAGCGTTCTGGGTTCAGGCGTGCTTGCCGGCTTCCCGGTCGTCGATCTTCGCGTCGAGCTCGTCGATGGCGCTTATCACGACGTCGATTCGTCCGCGCTCGCCTTCGAGATCGCGGCTCGCGCTGCGCTGCGCGAGGGCTTGCGCAAATGCCATTCGGTTCTGCTCGAGCCGATCATGAAGGTCGAGGTCGTCACGCCCGAGGATTACACGGGCTCGGTGATCGGCGACCTCAACTCGCGGCGCGGGCAGATCCAGGGACAGGATATGCGCGGCAACGCCAATGTCATCAACGCCATGGTGCCGCTCGCCAACATGTTCGGCTACGTCAACAACCTGCGCTCGATGAGCCAGGGGCGTGCGACCTTCACCATGCAATTCGACCATTACGAGCAAGTGCCCACCGCGGTGGCGGCGGAAGTCCAGGCGAAATTCGCCTGAGACAACCGTCTCCATCGAAAGGAAAAAAGCAAACCTGACTTCCCGCTAGCCTACCGGCGACCCTTCCACCGAAACGTCGCCAACGATCCTTGAATGGAGCAATGAGATGGCCAAAGAGAAATTCAACCGCACCAAGCCGCACTGCAATATCGGCACGATCGGTCATGTTGATCACGGCAAGACCTCGCTGACGGCGGCCATCACCAAGGTGCTCGCCGAATCGGGTGGGGCGACCTTCACGGCCTATGATCAGATCGACAAGGCGCCGGAGGAGAAGGCGCGCGGCATCACCATCTCAACGGCTCACGTCGAATACGAGACGAAGAAGCGCCACTACGCCCATGTGGATTGCCCCGGCCACGCCGATTATGTGAAGAACATGATCACCGGCGCCGCCCAGATGGACGGTGCGATCCTGGTGGTCTCGGCCGCCGACGGCCCGATGCCGCAGACGCGCGAGCACATCCTTCTCGCCCGTCAGGTGGGCGTGCCGGCCCTCGTCGTCTTCATGAACAAGGTGGACATGGTCGACGATCCCGAGCTCCTCGACCTGGTCGAGCTCGAGGTGCGCGAGCTCTTGTCGAAATACGAATTCCCCGGTGACGACATCCCGATCACCAAGGGCTCGGCGCTGTGCGCGCTCGAGAACACCAAGCCCGAGATCGGCCATGACGCGGTGCTCAAGCTCATGGACACGGTCGACGAATATATTCCGCAGCCCGAGCGTCCGAAGGATCAGCCCTTCCTCATGCCGGTCGAGGACGTGTTCTCGATCTCCGGCCGCGGCACGGTGGTGACGGGCCGCATCGAGCGCGGCATCATCAAGGTGGGCGAGGAGGTCGAGATCGTCGGCTTGAAGCCGACCTTGAAGTCCACGATCACCGGCGTCGAGATGTTCCGCAAGCTGCTCGACCAGGGCGAGGCCGGCGACAATGTCGGCTGCCTCCTGCGCGGCACGAAGCGCGAGGAAGTCGAGCGCGGCCAGGTGCTCTGCAAGCCGGGCTCGGTGAAGCCGCATACGAAGTTCATGGCCGAGGCCTATATCCTCACGAAGGAAGAGGGCGGACGCCATACGCCCTTCTTTGGCAACTACCGGCCGCAATTCTACTTCCGCACCACCGACGTCACCGGGGTCATCAAGCTTCCCGAGGGCACGGAGATGGTGATGCCGGGCGACAACGTGTCGATGGAAGTCACCTTGATCGTGCCGATCGCCATGGAGGAGAAGCTGCGCTTCGCCATTCGCGAGGGCGGCCGTACGGTGGGCGCGGGCGTCGTCGCCTCGATCATCGAATAGAGAGGCAAGGACCATCGGGCGGGGCCGCCGAGAAGCGGCCGCCGCCCGGAGTTTTGGCAAGGACGAAAGCCGTCGATTGGATTGAGCGATGAACGGTCAGAATATTCGCATACGTCTCAAGGCGTTCGACCATCGGATTCTCGATGCGTCGACCCGCGAGATCGTGTCGACGGCCAAGCGAACGGGCGCGCAGGTGCGCGGTCCCATTCCGCTGCCGACGAAGCTCGAGCGCTTCACCGTCAATCGCTCGCCTCACATCGACAAGAAATCGCGCGAGCAATTCGAGATCCGCACCCATAAGCGCGTGCTCGACATCGTCGATCCGACCCCGCAAACGGTCGATGCGCTGATGCGCCTCGATCTTGCGGCCGGTGTCGACGTGGAGATCAAGCTCTGAGGTTCACGACGGCTCCCGCGGCTTTCGAGGAAGCCGCGAGCCGATGAGGAATAGGTCATGAGGTCAGGCATAATCGCGCAGAAGGTCGGCATGACCCGCGTCTTCACCGACGCGGGCGAGCACGTCCCGGTGACGGTGCTCAAGGTCGACCATTGTCAAGTCGTCGCGCACCGCACCCTCGAGAAGAATGGCTATACCGCCGTCCAGCTCGGCATCGGCCAGGCGAAAGTGAAGAACGTCTCGCGCGCCGAGCGCGGCCATTTCGCCCTCGCCAAGGTCGAGCCGAAGCGCAAGGTCGCGGAGTTTCGTGTCGCCCCCGACGCGCTCATTCCGGTGGGCGCGGAGATCACGGCGGACCATTTCGTGCCCGGTCAATTCGTCGATGTGACCGGAACGACCACGGGCAAGGGCTTCGCCGGCGGCATGAAGCGCTGGAATTTCGGCGGGCTTCGCGCCTCCCACGGCGTGTCGATCTCGCATCGCTCGCTCGGCTCGACGGGAGGCCGCCAGGACCCGGGCAAGACGTTCAAGAACAAGAAGATGGCGGGCCATCTCGGCGTCGATCGCGTCACCACCCAGAATTTGCGCGTGGTGCGGACCGATGTCGAGAAGGGTCTGATCCTCGTCGAAGGTGCGGTTCCGGGCGTCAAGGGCGGGTGGATCCGCGTTCGCGACGCGGTGAAGCGCAGCCTGCCGAAGGAAGCGCCGCGTCCTGGCGCCTTCCGAGAAGTGAAATCCGCCAATGGGCAAGCGCCCGAGGCCAAGGCTCCTGCGACCGAAGGGGAGGGTGCGTGATGCGGCTCTCGATGACCACTCTCCAGGGCAAGCAGGCTGGCGAGGTGGCGCTCGCGGATGAGATTTTCGGTCTCGATCCGCGCGCCGATATCTTGCAGCGTTGCGTGCGTTGGCAGCTTGCCAAGCGCCGCGCCGGCACCCATGCGGTGAAGAACCGCGCCGACATCGCCCGCACCACGAAGAAGCTCTACAAGCAGAAGGGCACGGGCAATGCGCGTCACGGCTCGGCCCGGGTCGCCCAGTTTCGGGGCGGCGGTCGCGCCTTCGGTCCGTTGCCGCGCAGCCATGAGCATGGGCTGCCGAAGAAGGTGCGGGTGCTAGCCCTCAAGCATGCGCTCTCGGCCAAGGCCAAGGACGGCGCCATATTGGTCATCGACAAGGCGAGCGTCGAAGGGCCGAAGACGAAGGCGCTGAAGGAGCAATTCGGCAAGCTCGGCCTTGCGAGCGCGCTGATCATCGACGGCGCCGAGATCGAGGCGAATTTCAAGCTCGCCGCCCGCGCCATCCCGAATATCGATGTGCTGCCGGTGCAAGGGCTCAATGTCTACGACATCCTGCGGCGTGAAAAGCTCGTTTTGACGCAAGCCGCGCTGCACGCGATCGAGGAGCGCTTCAAATGAGCACGGACCCGCGACATTACGACGTGATCGTCGCTCCCGTGGTCACCGAGAAGGCGACCGCCGCGTCCGAGCACGGCAAGGTCATTTTCCACGTGCGTGGCGACGCGACGAAGCCCAGCATCAAGGCTGCGGTCGAGAAGCTCTTCAACGTGAAGGTCGAGAAGGTGAACACCCTCGTCCACAAGGGCAAGATCAAGAATTTCCGCGGCCGCAGCGGCCTGCAATCCGACGTGAAGAAGGCCATCGTGACGCTGGCGGCCGGCCAGTCGATCGATGTGACCACAGGCCTCTGAGCGCGAAGGAAACAGAACCATGGCGCTGAAGCATTTCAAACCGGTCACGCCGAGCCTTCGCGAGCTCGTGATCGTCGATCGCTCGACCCTCTACAAGGGGAAGCCCGAGAAGACGCTGACCGAAGGCAAGCCGGCCTCGGGCGGGCGGAACAATCATGGGCGCGTCACCGTCCGCTTTCGTGGGGGTGGCCACAAGCAGCGCTACCGCATCGTCGACTTCAAGCGGCGCGAGAAGCTCGGAGAGACGGCGACGGTCGAGCGCATCGAATATGATCCGAACCGCACGGCGTTCATCGCTCTCATCTCTTTCGCAGATGGCGCCAAGTCCTACATCATCGCGCCGCAACGCCTGGCGAAAGGCGACAAGGTCGTCGCCGCCGAGCAGGCCGACATCAAGCCCGGCAACGCCATGCCGCTGCAGGCGATCCCGGTCGGCACCCTCGTGCACAATGTCGAGATGAAGATCGGCAAGGGCGGGGCGATCGCGCGCTCGGCGGGTTCTTATGCGCAGATCGTCGGGCGCGATCAGGGCTATGTGATCTTGCGGCTCTCATCGGGTGAGCAACGCCTGATCCATGGAGGCTGCTTCGCCTCGATCGGGGCGGTATCGAACCCCGACAATATGAACACCAATCTCGGAAAGGCCGGCCGTTCGCGCTGGCTCGGCCGCAAGCCGCACAATCGCGGCGTCTCGATGAACCCGATCGATCACCCCCATGGCGGTGGTGAAGGGCGCACCTCGGGTGGCCGCCATCCGGTTTCGCCCTGGGGCCAGCCGACGAAGGGCAAGAAGACGCGCATGAACAAGCGCACCGACAACATGATCCTGGCGAGCCGCCACACCCGCAAGAAGAAGAGCTGAGGAACGAACCATGGCACGTTCTGTCAAGAAAGGTCCGTTCGTCGACGCCTATCTGCTGAAGAAGGCGGATGCCGCGCGCGGTTCCGGCCGCTCCGAGGTGATCAAGATCTGGAGCCGGCGCTCGACGGTGCTGCCGCAATTCGTCGGCCTGACCTTCGGCGTCTACAACGGCCACAAGCATATCCCGGTCTATGTGTCCGAGGAGATGGTGGGGCACAAATTCGGCGAGTTCTCGCCGACGCGTACCTACCACGGCCACGCCGGCGACAAGAAAGCCAAGCGACGATAAGCGAGGAGAGCGAGACATGGGAAAATCCGCACGTCCGCGCACCCTCGCGGATAACGAAGCCAAGGCCGTGCAGCGCATGATCCGCGTGAGCCCGCAGAAGCTGAACCTCGTGGCGCAGCTCATCCGCGGCAAGAAGGTCGCGACCGCGCTTGCCGATCTCGAGTTTTCGCGAAAGCGCATCGCGTCGAATGTACGCAAATGTCTCGAAAGCGCGATCGCGAACGCGGAGAACAACCATCAGCTCGATGTCGACGACCTCATCGTCAGCGAGGCGCATGTCGGCAAGGCGCTGGTGATGAAGCGCTTCGAGGCCAAGGGGCGTGGCCGTTCGGGCCGTATCGAGAAGCCGTTCTCGCACCTGACCATCGTGGTGCGCGAAGTCGAAGCGAAAGTTTGAGGAGCCCGGCATGGGTCAGAAGGTCAATCCGATCGGACTTCGTCTCGGCATCAATCGCACCTGGGACTCGCGCTGGTATGCGACCCGGGGCGAATACAGCCGTCTCCTGCATGAGGACATCCACATCCGCGACAAGCTGATGAAGGATCTCAAGCAGGCCGCCGTGTCGAAAGTGGTCATCGAGCGCCCGCATAAGAAAGCGCGGGTCACGATCCATTCGGCGCGTCCCGGCATCGTCATCGGCAAGAAGGGCGCCGATATCGACAAGCTCAGGAAGAGCGTCGGCGAGATGACCACGGCCGAGGTCGCGATCAACATCGTCGAGATCAGAAAGCCCGAGATCGATGCGACGCTCGTTGCCGAATCGATCGCCCAGCAGCTCGAGCGGCGCGTCGCCTTCCGGCGCGCCATGAAGCGCGCCGTCCAATCCGCGATGCGGCTCGGCGCCGGCGGCATTCGCATCGTGTGCTCGGGACGTCTCGGCGGCGCCGAGATTGCGCGCATGGAGCAGACACGCGACGGTCGCGTGCCGTTGCACACGCTGCGCGCCGATATCGATTACGGAACGGCGACCGCGTTCACGACCTATGGCACCTGCGGCATCAAGGTGTGGATCTTCAAGGGCGAGATCCTCGAGCATGACCCGATGGCGCAGGAACGCCGCATCACCGAGGAGAACCGGGGCGGCGGACAAGGCGCGCGGCGTGAAAGCGCCACCCGCGCGGGAGCTTAAGCCATGCTGCAACCGAAGAAGACCAAGTTCCGCAAACAGCACAAGGGCCGCATTCACGGCACGTCGAAGGGCGGCACGGAGCTCAATTTCGGGCAATATGGCCTGAAGGCGCTGGAGCCCGAGCGCGTCACGGCGCGCCAGATCGAGGCGGCCAGGCGCGCCATCACGCGCGAGATGAAGCGCGCCGGCCGTGTCTGGATCATGGTGTTTCCGGATGTGCCCGTCTCGAAGAAGCCCATCGAAGTGCGCATGGGTAAGGGCAAGGGCGCGCCGGAATTCTGGTGCTGCCGGGTGAAGCCCGGCCGCATCATGTTCGAGGTCGATGGCGTGCCGAATGCAATCGCGCGCGAGGCGCTGAGGCTTGGCGCCGCCAAGTTGCCGATCCGCACCCGCTTCGTCGAACGCTTGCCGGATTGAGGAGAGACGTCATGAAATCCGACAATCGGCTCGGTGATCTGAAGGCCATGGGGGCCGATGCGCTGCAGGACGAGCTTTTGAAGCTCAAGAAGGAGCAGTTCAACCTGCGCTTCCAGCGGGCGACGGGGCAGCTCGAGAACACCTCGCGCGTGCGCGTCGTGCGGCGCGATATCGCTCGGGTGAAGACGCTGGCGCGGCACAAGGCCGCCGCCGCGGCCAAGGGTTGAGGAGAAAAAGATGCCCAAGCGCATCCTTCAAGGTGTGATCGTCAGCGACAAGCAGGACAAGACCGTGGTGGTCAAGGTCGAGCGTCGCTTCCTGCATCCGGTCATGAAGAAGACCGTGCGGCGCACCAAGAACTACCACGCCCATGACGAGAAGAACGCCCATAAGGTGGGCGATCAGGTGCGGATCGAAGAGAGCCGCCCCTTGTCGAAGCTGAAGAACTGGGTGGTCGTGGGCGAGGCCGTGGTGAAAGCCTGAGGGCTCGCTCGAGAAATGCAATCCGGGCATCGTCGCCCGGTCGGACGAGGTCCGGCGCTCGCATGAGGCAGTGCCGGAAACCGGTCCGAGAGGCTTCTAAAATGAGGATCGTGCCATGATCCAGATGCAGTCCAATCTCGACGTCGCCGATAATTCCGGCGCGCGCCGCGTCATGTGCATCAAGGTGCTCGGCGGGTCGAAGCGCAAATTCGCCTCGGTCGGCGACATCATCGTCGTCTCCGTGAAGGAGGCGATCCCGCGCGGGCGCGTGAAGAAGGGCGAAGTCACCAAGGCTGTCATCGTGCGCACCTCGAAGGACATCCGCCGCGCCGACGGTTCGGTGATCCGCTTCGATCGCAACGCGGCCGTGCTGATCAACGCCCAGAAGGAGCCGATCGGCACGCGCATCTTCGGGCCGGTTCCGCGCGAGTTGCGGGCCAAGAACCACATGAAAATCATTTCGCTCGCGCCGGAGGTCTTGTGATGGCCGCGAAGATCAAGAAAGGCGACAAGGTCGTCGTTCTCGCTGGCCGCGACCGAGGCCGCGACGGCGAGGTCATCCGCATGTTTCCGACCGAGCAGCGGGCGCTCGTGCGCGGCGTGAACATGGTGCGGCGCCATCAGAAGCAGTCGGCGCAGTCGGAGGGTGGCATCATCTCGAAGGAAGCCCCCATTCATCTGTCGAACCTCGCCATCGCGGATCCGAAGGACGGCAAGGCGACGCGCGTGGGCTTCAAGTTTTTGGACGACGGCCGCAAGGTCCGATTCGCCAAGCGTTCCGGAGATTTGATCGATGGCTGAGGCACAAGCGGCCGCCGACAAGGCGGCAAAGGCGGAAAAGCAAATTCCGCAATCGCCCAAGGACGCAGCGCGCGCCGAGAAGGCCGCGGCAAAGGCCGCGAAGGTCGCCAAGGCCGGGAAGGCGTCGGGCGAAAAATCCGCGCGTCCGCGCTTGCCCCAGGGGTATCAGCCGCGCTTGCGGAAATATTACTCCGAGGTGGTCGCGCCGAAGCTCATCGAGGAGTTCGGCTACAAGAACAAGATGCAGGTGCCGGTGATCACCAAGATCGTGCTAAACATGGGGGTGGGCGAGGGCGTCAACGATCGCAAGAAGGTCGAGAACGCGGCGGCGGATCTCTCCTTGATCGCGGGGCAAAAGGCCGTGGTGACCCGTTCGCGCAAGGCGATCGCGACCTACAAGCTGCGTGAGAACCAGCCGATCGGTGCGCGCGTGACGTTGCGCAAGACGCAGATGTACGAATTCATCGATCGTCTGGTCACGGTCGCCCTGCCGCGCGCACGCGACTTCCGCGGCCTCAATCCGAAGAGCTTCGACGGGCGCGGTAATTTCGGGCTCGGCATCAAGGAGCACATCATCTTCCCGGAGATCAATTACGACAAGATCGATCAGGTCTGGGGGCTCGACGTCGTGGTCTGCACCTCGGCGAAGACAGACGACGAAGCCCGCGCGCTTCTGCGGGCGTTCAACTTTCCCTTCCGGCAGTGAGGCCAAGTCTCAAAGTGAGGCAAAGTCTCGGAAGCTGACGCTGGAGAACGGATAGAAATGGCGAAGAAAAGCTCGATCGAGAACAACAAGCGGCGCATGCGGTTGGCTCAGCGCTACAAGGACAAGCGCGCGGCCCTGAAAGCGATCGCGGCCGATGAGGCGAAATCGGTGGAGGAGCGCTTCCTGGCGCGGGTCAAGCTCGCCGAGCTGCCGCGCAACAGCAGTCTGACGCGGGTGCGCTTGCGCTGCGAGGTCTCAGGGCGGCCGCGCGGCGTTTATCGCAAGCTCAAGCTGAGCCGTATCGCGCTGCGTGATCTCGGCTCCAAGGGCATGGTGCCCGGCCTCGTGAAGTCGAGTTGGTAGGGAGAGCGAGATGGCGATCAACGATCCTCTCGGCGATATGCTGACCCGTATCCGCAACGCTCAGATGCGCAAGCGGACCAAGGTCTCGACGCCTGGCTCGAAGCTTCGCGCGCGCGTGCTCGACGTGTTGCAGGCGGAAGGCTATATCCGCGGCTACAATTCGACCGAGTTCGGCAATGGGCGGACGGAATTCGAGGTCGAGCTCAAATACTACGATGGTCAGCCCGTCATTCGCGAAATCGCGCGCGTGTCGAAGCCGGGACGACGTGTCTATTCGACGGTGGACGCGGTGCCGCGCGTGGCGAACGGGCTTGGCATGGCGATCCTGTCGACGCCGCTCGGCGTCATGGCCGACCACGAGGCGCGTGAGCGCCATGTGGGCGGCGAGGTGCTCTGCACCATCTTCTGAAATTGTGTTGCTTGTGAACTTGTGCTGCCGCTGAACCCGTCTTGAGAGAGAGCATCATGTCTCGTGTAGGCAAGAAGCCGATCATCGTCCCGAACGGCGTCACCGCCTCGGTCGAAGGCCAGGCCGTCAAGGTCAAGGGCGCGAAGGGCGAGCTGCGCTTCGAAGCTCCAGACGATGTGGCGGTGGTGATGGAGAAGGGTTCGATCAAGGTCGACCCGCGTTCCCCTTCGAAGCAGGCGCGCGCGCTTTGGGGGACGTCGCGAGCCCGTATCGCCAACCTCGTCGAAGGCGTGACCAAGGGCTTCGAGAAACGGCTCGAGATCACCGGCGTCGGCTATCGCGCGGCGGCGCAAGGCAAGGTGCTCAAGCTGTCGCTCGGCTACAGCCATGAGATCGATTTTCCGGCGCCCGAAGGCGTCGCGATCACGACCCCGAAGCCGACCGAGGTCGTCCTGACGGGCATCGACAAGCAGCGTGTCGGCCAAGCCGCGGCCGAGATCCGGGCGCTGCGCAAGCCCGAGCCCTACAAGGGCAAGGGCGTGAAATATGTGGATGAGTTCATCTTCCGCAAGGAAGGCAAGAAGAAGTGAGGATGGCGTCGCGATGATGAAGCAGGCAAAAATTCGCGCTCGTCGCACCGCGCGCATCCGTCGTTCGGTAAAGGCGGCGGCAAGCGGACGCGCGAGGCTTTCGGTCCACCGTTCCTCGAAGCAGATCTACGCGCAGCTCATCGATGACGTGAAGGGCGAGACGCTGGTCGCGGCCTCCTCCCTCGAGAAGAGCTTGCGCAGCGAGCTGAAGAGCGGCGCGACGATCGCCGCCGCGACCGCCGTCGGCAAGACGATCGCCGAGCGCGCCAAGGCCAAGGGCCTCACGCGCGTCGTGTTCGATCGCGGCGCCTATCTTTTCCACGGGCGCATCAAGGCGCTCGCCGAAGCGGCTCGCGAAGGCGGGCTGGAGTTCTGATTTCAGGCAACAACGAAAGCGAGCGGGGCTCTTTGGCCCTGCCTTGATCGAGAGAAGAACATGGCGAGAGACACGGCCAGGCGTGAGGAGCGGGACAGCGAGTTCGTCGACCGCCTCGTGCATATCAACCGGGTGGCGAAGGTGGTGAAGGGCGGACGGCGCTTCAACTTCGCGGCGCTCGTCGTCGTGGGCGACCAGAAAGGCCGCGTCGGCTTTGGCCACGGGAAGGCGCGCGAAGTGCCCGAGGCCATCCGCAAGGCGACAGATGCTGCGCGGCGCGGCCTCGTGCGCATCCCGCTGCGTGAAGGGCGCACCTTGCACCATGATGCGAGCGGACGGCATGGGGCGGGGCGCGTCGTGCTGCGCGCGGCGCCCGCCGGCACTGGCATCATCGCCGGCGGCCCGATGCGCGCCGTCTTCGAATCGCTTGGCATTCAGGATGTGGTGGCGAAGTCGCTCGGCTCGTCGAATCCCTATAACCTCGTGCGCGCGACTTTCGATGCGCTCAAGGGTGAGGATTCCCCGCGCTCGGTCGCGGCGCGCCGCGGCCTCAAGATCGCGGTGCTGCAGAGCCGTCGCCAGGCGGAGGCGGTCGACGCCTCGGGTGACGCGTAAGGAGATGGTGCTCATGGCGCAGAAGATGATCACCATCGAGCAGATCGGTTCGCCGATCCGCCGCGATTTCCATCAGCGCCGCACGCTGATCGGACTTCGCCTCAATAAGCTGCACCGCCGCGCGACGCTCGAGGACACGCCTTCCGTCCGGGGCATGATCGAGCATGTGAAGCACCTCGTGCGCGTTGTCGAGGCGCAGTGAGGAGAGTGGAATGAAGCTCAACGAGATTTCCGATATTCCCGGCGCGCTCAAGACGAGGAAGCGTGTCGGCCGCGGCATCGGCTCCGGCAAGGGCAAGACCGCCGGGCGCGGCGTGAAAGGCCAGAAGGCGCGTACCGGCGTCGCGGTCAAAGGCTTCGAGGGTGGCCAGATGCCGCTTCACCGCCGCTTGCCGAAACGCGGCTTCCGCAGCCTCTCCAAGCGGGTGCTGAACGAGGTCAATCTCGATCGCATCCAGACGGCACTCGACGGCGGCAAGCTCGCCGCGGGCAAGCCGATCGACATCGCGGCCCTCGTCGAGAGCGGTGTATGTCGCAACGCACGAAGCGGCGTGAAGCTGCTGGGGCGCGGCGAGTTGAAGGCGAAGCTTTCCTTCGAGGTGGAAGGGGCGTCGAAAGCGGCGGTCGCCGCGATCGAGAAGGCCGGCGGCTCGGTGAAGATCAAGACAGAGGAAGTCCCGGCGGCTTGATCATCGCGCGCCGAGCACCTACCTCGTGGCTCAGATCCGATAAGGCGGCCGACATCCGCCGCTGGGCTTTGCCGGCAGGCTGATGCGGGTCGAGAGCAGAAGCGGAGATAGACATGGCTTCGGCCGCCGAGCAGATCGCCTCCAATTTCAATCTTGGCGCCTTCGCCAAGGCCGAGGAACTGAAAAAGCGTATCTGGTTCACGCTCGGCGCGCTCGTCGTCTATCGGCTCGGCACCTATATCCCGATGCCGGGCATCAATCCGGATGCGCTGGCCGAGACCTTCAAGCAAGCGCAAGGGGGCATTCTCGGTCTTTTCAACATGTTCTCGGGCGGAGCGGTCGGGCGTCTCGCCATCTTCGCCTTGAACATCATGCCGTATATCTCGGCATCGATCATCATCCAGCTTCTCACCTCGCTTTCGCCCCAGCTCGAGGCGCTGAAGAAGGAAGGCGAAGCGGGCCGCAAGGTCCTCAACCAATACACGCGCTATCTCACCGTGGTGCTCGCCGTGTTCCAGGCCTATGGCATCTCGGTAGGCCTCGAATCCTCGAGCGGCAATGTGGTGCTTCAGCCGGGCATGTTCTTCCGCATCTCGACGGTGATCACGCTCAGCGGCGGCACGCTCTTCCTGATGTGGCTCGGCGAGCAGATCACGAGCCGCGGCATCGGCAATGGCTCCTCGCTGATCATCTTCTCGGGCATCGTCGCCAATTTGCCGACCGCCTTCGTCAACATGCTGAACCTCGGACGCGAGGGCGCCATCTCGACCGGCCTCATCTTCGGCGTCATCGTCATGGCGGTGGCAGTGATCGGTTTTTGCGTCTTCATGGAGCGTGCGCAACGGCGCCTCTTGATCAATTATCCGAAGCGTCAGTCGGGCAACCGGGTGTATGAGGCGCAAACTTCCTTCCTGCCGCTCAAGCTCAATACCTCGGGCGTCATTCCACCGATCTTCGCCTCCTCCCTCCTGCTGCTGCCGACCACGATTGCGAGCTTCTCGCGCAACGACGGCACCGGCATCCTCGGGTTGATGTCGACCTATCTCGGCCATGGGCGACCGCTTTACATGGTTCTCTATGTGGCGCTGATCGTGTTCTTCGCCTTCTTCTACACCGCGATCGTCTTCAATCCGCAGGAGACCGCGGATAATTTGAAGAAGCACGGAGGCATCATCCTCGGCATCAGGCCGGGCGAGCGCACCGCGAGCTATATCGACACGATCCTTACGCGCATCACCGTGATCGGCGCGGGCTATCTCGCCATCATCTGCCTGATCCCGGAAATCCTGGTGTCCTCGGCGGCCTTGCCTTACTACTTCGGCGGGACATCTCTTCTCATCGTGGTGAGCGTGACGATGGATACCGTGGCCCAGATCAACGGCCATCTCCTCGCCCATCAATATGAGGGGCTCATCAAGAAATCGAAGCTGCGAGGCCGGCGTCGATGAGGCTCGTGCTGCTCGGACCGCCAGGCGCAGGCAAGGGCACCCAGGCGGCGAGGCTGGTCGAGAAATTCGGACTTTTGCATCTATCGACCGGAGATATGTTGCGCTCAGCCGCCGAGGCGGGGACGCCGACGGGTCTTGCCGCGAAGGAGATCATGGCGCGCGGCGATCTCGTTCCGGACAGGGTGGTGGTCAAGATCATCGAGGATCGGATCGCCGAGAAGGATGCCGCGAACGGTTTCGTGCTTGACGGCTTTCCGCGCACGGTCGCGCAAGCCCAATCGCTCGACGCCATGCTCGCGGCAAAGGGCCAGAAGCTCGACGCGGTAATCGAGCTCGAGGCCGATGCTGAGAAGCTCGTCGACCGCATCGTGAAACGGGCCGAGGAGGCAAAGCGCGCTGGATTGCCCGTCCGCAAGGACGACGATCCTGCGGTCTTCGCCACGAGGCTTGCCGCCTATCGGGCGCAAACCGCTCCCGTCTCGGCATATTATCGGGGAACCGGCTTGCTGAAGGCGGTGGACGGCATGGAGCCGATCGACGCGGTGACCCGCGCGCTCGGCACCGCACTTGAGAGACATACGCATGCGTGATCCGCGTAAGCTTGTGTTGACGAGAAGGGCCAATGGCCCTAGAAGCGGCGCGAACCGTGGATGACGTTCGCAGTTGGCCGGGCAACCGAGCCGGCTGCTTTGTGTTTGTCGTCTTTCCATTTGTCACCGGGATTTGATTTCGGAACAGCTTGCATCATCGGAACGTTGTCTCGTTCCGCCTGAGGGAGAAGCGGCGTGGCTCGCATTGCTGGCGTCAACATACCGACCAACAAGCGCGTCGCGATCGCGCTGCGGTATATCTATGGAATCGGCCCGACCAATGCGCAGATCATCTGCGACAAGGTGGGCATTCCGGCCGAGCGGCGCGTCTTCCAGCTCACGGATCAGGAAGTCTTGCAGATACGCGAGATGATCGACCGCGACTACATGGTCGAGGGCGATCTTCGTCGCGACGTGGCGGTGAACATCAAGCGCCTGATGGATTTGGGCGCTTACCGGGGGCTTCGGCATCGCCGCGGCCTGCCCGTGCGCGGCCAGCGCACGCATACGAACGCCCGCACCCGCAAGGGCAAGGCGAAGCCGATCGCCGGCAAGAAGAAGTAGCTCGCTTCGTCAGCGCCATTTGGCGTAAGCATCATTGTCGCTCGGGCTCATCGTCCGGCGCTGGGAGAACGGAACATGGCTAAGGAAGCCGGTCGCGTCAGGCGGCGCGAACGCAAGAACATCGCCTCTGGCGTCGCGCATGTGAATGCGAGCTTCAACAATACCATGATCACCATCACCGATGCCCAGGGGAATGCAATCTCCTGGTCCTCATCGGGGGTGATGGGATTCAAGGGCAACCGCAAGTCGACGCCATATGCCGCGCAGGTCGCGGCCGAGGATGCCGCGCGCAAGGCCCAGGAACATGGCGTCAAGATGATCGAGGTCGAGGTTTCGGGACCGGGCTCGGGGCGCGAATCCGCGCTGCGCGCCTTGCAGGCCTCGGGTTTCACCGTCACCTCGATCCGCGACGTGACGCCCATTCCTCACAACGGCTGCCGGCCGCGCAAGCGCCGGCGGGTGTGAACCGGACGCGGTTTTCGCGTCCGATCTTTTCGATTTCGCTCCGCACCGAGACGGAGCCGAGCTGTCAAAGGACATTGGCCGTGATGCATAAGAATTGGCAGGATTTGATCAGACCGTCGAAGCTCGAGGTCTCCTTCAACGATGCTTCGCACCGGGTGGCGACCTTGGTGGCCGAACCGCTCGAGCGGGGCTTCGGCACCACGCTCGGCAACGCGCTTCGCCGCGTGCTCTTGTCCTCGCTCCAGGGAGCCGCGGTCACCTCGATCCAGATCGACGGCGTGCTCCACGAGTTCTCCTCGATCGCTGGCGTGCGCGAGGACGTGACGGACATCATTCTCAACGTCAAGGCGGTCGCCCTCAAGATGCAGAGCGATCAGCCCAAGCGCTTGACCTTGCGCAAGCAGGGGCCGGGAAGCGTCAAGGCCGGCGACATCACCGTCAGCGGCGACATGCAGATCCTCAATCCCGAGCTTGTGCTTTGCACGCTCGACGAGGCGGCCGAATTCCGCATGGAGCTCACGGTCGCGAACGGCAAGGGCTATGTGCCGGCTGATAAGAACCGCGCCGAGGACGCGCCGATCGGCCTCATCCCGGTCGACAGCCTCTTCAGCCCGGTGAAGAAGGTCTCCTACCGCGTCGAGAACACCCGCGAAGGCCAGGTGCTCGACTACGACAAGCTCACCATGACGATCGAGACGAATGGCGCGGTGTCGCCCGATGATGCCGTCGCCTATGCGGCGCGCATCATCCAGGATCAGTTGAACGTCTTCGTGAATTTCGAGGAGCCGCGCAAGGAACAGGCCGTCTCCGTCTCGGCGCCGGAGCTTCCCTTCAACCCGGCGCTTCTCAAGAAGGTCGACGAGCTCGAGCTCTCGGTGCGCTCGGCGAATTGCCTCAAGAACGACAATGTCGTCTATATCGGCGACCTCATCCAGAAGTCGGAAGCGGAGATGCTGCGCACGCCGAATTTCGGCCGCAAGTCGCTGAACGAGATCAAGGAGGTGCTCGCCACCATGGGCCTGCATCTCGGCATGGAGGTCACAGGTTGGCCGCCGGAGAATATCGAGGAGCTGGCCAAGCGCTTCGAGGAACATTATTGAGACGGGCTTGACCATTCGCAGCAGGTAGAGCGCCAGCAGGATCGACCATGTATCACCGCAAAAGCTATCGTCGCTTCGGCCGCTCTTCCGAGCATCGGCAAGCCATGTTTGCGAATCTCGCCGCCGCGCTCATCAAGCATGAGCAGATCATCACCACTCTGCCCAAGGCGAAGGACCTGCGGCCCGTCGTGGAGAAGCTGGTGACGCTCGGCAAGCGCGGCGACCTGCATGCCCGCCGTCAGGCCATGGCCAAGATCGGCGACGAGCAAGTGGTCAAGAAGCTGATCGAGGTGCTCGGGCCGCGGTATAAGGAAAGGCAAGGCGGATACACGCGCATCCTCAAGGCCGGCTATCGCTACGGTGATGCGGCACCCGTCGCGGTGATCGAGTTCGTCGATCGCGATGTCGATGCGAAGGGCCTGGATTCGGGGCCGACGCAAAAGACCGAAGTCGTCGAGACAGCCGCGGCTTGAGCGGTAGGTACCGTCGAGATCCGGGGCGCCGAGAGGCGCCCTTTTCTTTTGCCCAATCGCCTGTCAGCATGTTGTCTTGGGTGCGCGCTGTATCTTTCCCAAAAAGACGGCTTCGCCCCTTGTCTTCGTCTTTCGCCTTCGCCATTCGGCCCGCCGCATCCGGCTCCGGCGCCTCTCCGCAATCGCCACCAGTTGAAGGAACGGGGGTTGCATTTCGGCTTCGAAGGACTTGTGCTTGATGCCGGAGTCTGCCGCGGAGAATTCGAGATGGCGTTTGCGAAACAAGCGTCGGCAAGAGGGGATTCCATCCCGCACGGGCCCGTGCCTCTCAGGCTCGCGTGCGGATCGATGGGGCAGGGTTTTAGGCCGATTATTGGGCTCATGTCAGGGTTGTTGTGTCTCGCCCTTTCGGCGTCCGCGCAGGCCCAAGGCGCCAAGGGGGCTGAACGCAACTGGGTCGCGGCTTGGACAGCCTCGGCGCAAGGACCGTATCCGGTCGGCAACGCGATGGCACAACCCGAGCTCAAATTCGCCCTG
This sequence comes from Beijerinckiaceae bacterium, assembly GCA_035949255.1. Taxonomy (GTDB): domain Bacteria; phylum Pseudomonadota; class Alphaproteobacteria; order Rhizobiales; family Beijerinckiaceae; genus GAS188. The sequence continues at coordinate 24,205 of DASZIL010000039.1, forward strand.
CCGTCGGCCGAGCGCGGCGCGTCGGAGCAGACCTTCCGCCTGATCTTGCGCCCCGACATCTGGGGCGGCCAGGCGCGCGTGCGTCTTTCCAACGCCTTCGGCAACAAGCCCGTCATCTTCGATGATGTCGAGCTTGCTCTGCAGTCGAGCGGCAGCATGCTCGTGGCGCATTCCAGCCGGCCGGTCACCTTCGACGGCAAGGGGAAGATTGTCGTCCCGGCGGGACAAGGCGTCGTGAGCGATGCCATCGCCTTGCCTTGGGTGAAGGACAGGAATGATCCGATGCTTGCCAATCGAAAGCTCGCGGTGAGCTTCCATGTGGTCGGCGACAGTGGGCCGATCACTTGGCACGCCAAGGCCCTCACCACGAGCTACATCTCGCCTCCGGGCTCTGCCTCTCACGCGCGAGAGGAGGGAGAGATCAGCTTTCCCTTCTCTTCGACCTCCTGGTATTTTCTCGACGAGGTGGAGATGGCGGTTCCCGAGGCGCAAACCATCGTCGCTTTCGGCGATTCCATCACCGATGGCACGGCCTCCACGCTCAATGGCGATGATCGTTGGCCGGATGTCTTTTCGCGCCGGGTGCACGCCGCTTTCGGCAATCGCTTCAGCGTGGTGAATGAAGGGATCGACGGCAATATGGTGATAGGGCCTTCGAACTACGCGGCCCAGCCCTTCGCCGGCGGTCCCGCCGCGCTCGACAGGCTCGAGCGCGACGTGCTGAGCCTGCCGCATGTGACGAAGGTGATCTTCCTCGAAGGCATCAATGATTTCGGCAATGCCGGAGCCGAGCCGGAGAAGGTCGAGGAGGGCGTGCGCGCCTTCGTCGACAAGCTGCGCGCCCGCATTCCAGCCGTGAAGCTTTACATAGGCACGCTCACCTCGGCGGTGAACAGCACGAACGGCGGCTACGGCGCGCCGGCCGTCGAAGAGAAGCGCCGCGCCTTCAACCAGTTCATCCGCTCCGCCGGCATCTTCGACGGCGTTATCGATTTTGACGCGGCGACCATCGATCGCAACACCGGAGAGCTGAAGGCGGAGTTCCAGCCGAATTCGACGACCGGCGGGCCCGGAGACAAGCTTCACCCCAATCGCGCAGGTTATGCCGCAATGGGCCAAGCGATCGATTTCGCAAAGGTCTTCGGCGCGGAGCCGTGACCGGGAAGGTGAGGCAAACGTTTCGGATTTCAGCCGAGTTGCGTGTGCTCAAGCTCGGCCATGAGCTCGTCCACGAGGAGCTCGAGCCCAGGATCCTTGCGTGGTCGCTTCAGACGCTCCGCCGTAGACTCGTCTCCGAGGAGCTCGCTCGGGGGCTTCTTGCGTGAACGCTTCATGCGTTCCGCCGCGAGGATCGCCCGCAGATCGGCGAAGGTGCGGTTGAGATCGTCATTGACGAGCACATAGTCGAAATCGCGCCAATGGGCGATTTCATCCGCCGCTGAAGCGAGGCGCTTTTGAATGGTGCTTTCGTCATCCTCGGCACGCCGGCGCAGGCGCTGGATGAGCTCGGGAATCGAGGGCGGCAGGATGAAGACGCTCGCGACGTCGCTCCGCAACTCCTGATAAACCTGCAAGGTCCCCTGGACATCGATGTCGAAGAGGTAGTCGCGCCCGGCTTTGAGCGCGGCTTCGACCGGCTCGCGCGGCGTGCCGTAAAAGTTGCCATGCACCTGCGCCCATTCGAGGAGCTCGCCGCGCTCGCGCAACGCCTCGAAACGGCGCTTGTCGATGAAGTGGTAATGCATGCCGTCGACCTCGCTCGGCCGGCGTGGTCGCGTGGTGACGGAGACCGAAAGCGTGAGCTTGTCATCCGCCTGCAACAAGAGGCGGCTCAACGTCGATTTTCCCGCCCCTGAGGGCGAAGCGATGACGAGGATGAGCCCGCGACGGGAAGGCGGCTTCGTTTCGCTCGAAGGTCGCGGCGCGGAGTTCATTCGACGTTCTGCACCTGCTCGCGC
>DASZIL010000040.1:0-20906 GCA_035949255.1 Beijerinckiaceae bacterium
ACGCCGAGGATTTTCTTTGCGTGCTGCTCGATCACGACGCAGGAGAGCCCTTCCTCGCGGATGATCCGGCGCAAGGCCCGCAAGAGCTCCTCGACGATGACGGGAGCGAGCCCCTCGGTCGGCTCGTCGAGCAAGATGAGCTTGGGGTTGAGCACGAGCGCGCGGCCGATCGCAAGCATCTGCTGCTCGCCGCCCGAGAGCTGATTGCCGAAGTTGCCGCGCCGCTCGGCAAGCCGCGGGAACATCTCGAAGACGCGCGCGAGCGTCCAAGGCCCCTTGCGGGCGACAGCCGTGAGATTCTCCTCGACGGTGAGCGAACGGAAGATGTTGCGCTCTTGCGGTGTCCATCCGATGCCGCCGCGCGCCCGCTCGTCGGAGGAAAGCCGGGTGATGTCGCGGCCTTTCAGGATCACCCGCCCGCCGCGATGGCGCGTGACGCCGATGATGGAATTCACGAGCGTCGTCTTGCCGACCCCGTTGCGGCCGAGCACGGCAAGCGACCGGCCCTCATCGAGACGAAGGCAAATGTCGGAGATGACGATCGCCTCGCCATAGCCGGCGCAAAGATTATCGAGCGCGAGGAGCTCAGCCATGACGATTGATCTCAACCATGCTGCGCCTCGCCGAGGTAGACGGCGCGCACGCGCGCATCCTTGGCGATCTCGTCCGGCGGCCCCTGCGTCAAAAGCGCCCCGTCGACGAGCACCGAGATGCGGTCCGCGTAGGCGAAGACGAGGTCCATGTCGTGCTCGATCAAGAGCACCGCGACCTCGCGCGGGAGCGCGGCGACAGCCGAGATGAGCTCGGCGCGCTCGGCTTGCGGCACTCCGGCCGCCGGCTCGTCGAGCAAGAGCACGCGCGGCTTGCAAGCAAAGGCGAGCGCGATCTCGAGAAGGCGCTGCTTGCCATAGGCGAGGCTCGCGGTGCGCCGATCGAGCACATCGGTGAGGCCAAAGCGCGAAGCGATCCTCGCCACTTCCGCGACGACGCCGTCACCGCCCGATCCGCCCGCGCCGATGCGGCGCCACCATTCGTTGCCGCCGCCTTGTCGTTCGGAGACGGCGAGCGCGAGCGCCTCGAGCGGCTTCATCTCGGGGAAGAGCTGGTTGATCTGGAAGGTGCGCGCAAGGCCACGCCGCACGCGCTGATCGGGCCGAAGCGAAGTCACATCCTCAGCCCCGAGAAGGACGCGGCCCTCGCTTGGCGTAAGCACGCCGGTGAGGAGATTGACGAATGTCGTTTTTCCCGCGCCGTTCGGGCCGATGAGCGCGTGCCTCGCGCCCTCTTCGAGCGTGAAGGAAACGTGATCCGTCGCCAAAAGGCCGCCGAAGCGTTTCGCGAGCGCGACGGTTTCGAGCACCGCGCTCAAGAGCCAGTGCCCATCTTGCCGAGGTCGATGCCGAGGCGAGTCGCGACGAAGGACATTCCTTGATGCCCGAGGCGAGCGAGCCTGTCACGGCGCGCAAGCACGAGCGCCACGAGGACGAAGCCGATCCAGAATTGCCAATGCTGCGGCGTGATCGTGGCAAAACCGTCCTGCATCGCCTTGAAGGCGACGGCGCCGAGCAAGCCCCCGTAAAGGTAGCCCGTGCCGCCGATGATGAGCACGAGCAGCACGTCCGCCGAACGCGCGAAGTCGAAAACGTCGAGCGACACGAATTGCGTGGTTTGCGCGAGCAACGCTCCGGCAACGCCGGCGTAGGCCGCGCCGATCGAGTAGACCGCGACGAGCCGCCTCGCGACCGGAATGCCGATCGCGGCGGCACGCAGCGGATTGTCCCGGATCGAGCGCAGCGAAAGGCCGAAGGGCGAATTCGTGATCCTGCGCGCCACCAGGAACATGAGGATGAGGACCGCGAAGCTGTAGACGCTCGCGGTGCGCCCGAAAATGTCGAAGGCAAAGAGGCCGAGCACCGGCCCCGGCGCAACGCCTTGCAGGCCGTCCGCGCCGCCGGTGAGCGCGGCCGCCTGGTTAGCAATCTCGAAAAGCATGAGCGCGACGCCGAGCGTCACCATGAGGCGCGTGAGATCAGCGCCCCGAAGCACGAGAAAGCTTGTCGCGAAGCCTAAGGCTGCGGCGCTCGCGGCGGCGATGGCGAGGCCGAGCGTCGGATCGCTGAGGCCATGCTTCGTGAGAAGCCCCGCCACATAGGCGCCGGTGCCGAAGAAGGCGGCATGGCCGAGCGAGACGATGCCCGCATAGCCGAGGATGAGATCGAGCGAGAGCGCGAAGAGCGCCAATATGGCGATCTCGTTGATTAAGAGGCTCCGGCTCGGCCAGACGAGAAGTATGAGGAAGGCCCCGATCCAAAACACGATCTCGGAGAGGCGCCATGAGGCGCGCCGCGCGAAGACGCGCGCAAGGCTCGTCTCGACGGCGGCCGGTTCCGGCATGGCGCCAGCCATCATCGCGGCCGCGCGAACAAGCCTTGCGGCCGCAAGATGAGCACGAGGATCATCACGGAATAGATCACAAAGGCGCCGAAAGCCGGCACGTAATATTTCCCGGCCACGTCGGCGATGCCGAGGATGAGCGAGGCGAGAAACGGGCCCGTGATGCTCGATGTGCCCCCGACCGTGACCACGATGAGGAAGTAGATCATGAATTTGAGCGGGAAATTCGGATCGAGCCCGAGGATCTCCGCTCCCAAGGCGCCGCCCAATCCAGCGAGCCCCGAGCCGATGGCGAAGGTCACGGCGAATATGGTGGTCACATCGATGCCGAGCCCACGCGCCACGCGCGCATCATCGACGGCCGCCCGCAAGCGGGCGCCGAAGCGCGTGCGCGTCAGCACCGCTTGCAGGGCGACCACCAGCACGCCGCAAATCACGATGATGAGGGAGCGGTAGATGCCGATGGAAACCCCGGCCCATTCGACGCGCGATTGCAGGAAAACGGGCAGCTTGATGATGCGCTGCTCCGACCCCATGAAGTAATCCGTCGCGGAAACCGCCATGAAGACGAGGCCGATCGAGAACAACACCTGATCGAGATGGCTTCGCCCGTAAAGATGCCGGTAGAGCAGCCGCTCGAGCACGAGCCCGAGAAGGGCGGCGGCGAGGAAGGCGAGCGGAAGCGTCGCGAGGAAAGGCACACCGAGCCGTTCCATGAGGATGACCGTGACATAGCCGCCCGCCATGGCGAAGACGCCATGCGCGAGGTTCACGAAGTTCATGAGCCCAAGCGTCACCGCAAGCCCGCAGGCGAGCACGAAAAGCAGCATGCCGTAGGCGACGCCATCGAAGAGGATCGTCAGCATGAGCCTCGCTCGGTCTCATTTGGATCGGGCGCCTGGCCCTGCGCTCGCTCGCGAAGGTGGAACGGCTTGGGGCTCCGCTCATGAGGCGCGCTCACCATTGGGCCGCTCTCCCCTCGTCCCCGCCGAACCTGCCCGATCATGAAGGCCCCCGCACCATGCCGCCGCCTGGAAGTTTGCCGGCCGGCCATTCCGGCGCGAACGCGAAAGGCTGGCCTAAAACCGCGTCGCTTCGTTACTTCCCGGCCTTCACCGGGTCCTTGACGTTGGGCACCGTCTCGAACTCGACGTTGTAGAGCGCGCCATTCTCCTTCTCGACCTTGCGGATGTAGATGTTCTGAATGATGTCGCGCGTCTCGGGGTCGATCGAGATCGGCCCGCGGGGGCTCGTCCAGGACATGCCTTTCATCGCGGCAAGGAGCGCGTCCCCATCGGTCGAGCCGTTGGTTTTCTTGAGCGCATCATAGATGAGGCGCATGCCGTCATAGCCACCGACGGCCATGAAGTTCGGGCGCATATTGTTGTTGGCCTTCTCGAAGGCCGAGACGAAAGCCTTGTTCTCCGCGCTGTCATGGGCGGCCGAATAATGATGCGAAGAGACCACGCCGAGCGCCACATCGCCCATACCGTTCAGCTGATCGTCGTCGGCGACATCGCCGGTGCAGATGAGCCTGACGCCGGATTTGTCGAGGCCACGCTCGAGGAATTGCTTCATGAAGAGGGCGCCGGAGCCCGAAGGCACGAAGACGAAGAGAGCGTCGGGCTTGAGATCCGCCACCTTCTGCAGGAAGGGAGAAAAATCGGGGTTGGCGAGCGGCACCTTCAAATTGTCGAGCACCGTGCCGCCGCCCTTGGTGATGCGCTCGCTGAAGGCCTTCTCAGCGTCGAGCCCGGGCCCGTAGTTCGAGACCAGCGTCACGACCTTCTTGATGCCGTTCTTCAGCGCCCAATCGGCCATCGGCACCGTCGCTTGCGGCAACGTGAAGCTGGTGCGCACGATATAGGGGGAGGCCTCGGTGATGGTTGCGGTGCCCGCCGCCATCACGACCTCGGGCACCTTCGCTTGCGTCGCGAGCGGGGCGACGGCGAGCGCGATCGGCGTGAGGCCGAAGCCCGCGACGAAGGCGACCTTGTCGTTGACGATGAGCTCCTGGGCAATGCGCTTCGACACATCGGGCGTGCCGGTGTCGTCCTTCACGATAAGCTCAACCGACTTGCCGGCGACCTTAGCGCCGTTCTGCTGCATGAAAAGGCGGGCCGCGGCCTCGATCTGGCGGCCCGTCGAGGCTTGCTGGCCCGTCATCGGCAGGATGAGACCGATCTTGACGCTGTCTTGCGCCGCCGCGGCCCCGGACCAAAGCGCGGCCGCGAACAGAGCCAAAACCGCGTTCGAGATCCGTCTTGCCATCAAATCCTCCCCGAAGGCGATTCCGCATCGCCACTTCGCCGCAAACATTACCCAACTCGGAAAGCGATGCAAAGTTACCGGGCCCTCGTCGGACTGACGGGCTTGACGGAGCCGGGCCAGAGGTGGCGGATAATTCTTGAGAGCGAGAATCCTTGGCGCCAAAATTCTTGGCGCCAAGGGTTTCGGCGGGCATCACGAGGCCAAGATCGATCGAGGAAGATGCCGCAAGAATGAGCTTCGTCCCCTCGGCCGATGGGTGGCCCCGCTTTCCGCGAGCCCTCCCCGACCCGCCGGAAAAATACCCTGGAGCCCGCGCATGCGATCGCCTACCGACAAGACCTCCCTTCCGACGATCCTCGTCATCATGGGAGTCTCGGGCTCCGGCAAGACGACGATCGCAACCTTATTGGCGAAGAAGCTCGGCTGGGTTCTTCGCGACGGGGACGAATTCCACCCCGCGGCCAATGTCGAGAAGATGAAGAGCGGCGTGCCGCTCACCGACGAGGATCGCTGGCCCTGGCTCGAAGCGATCGCTCGTTTCATCGATGAGGAGCTCGCGCGCGGGACGAAGACGATCGTCACCTGTTCCGCCTTGAAGCGGCGCTATCGCGACATCATCATCGATGGCAGAACGGGCGTTCGCCTCATCTATCTGAAAGGCGAGAAAGCCCTTCTCGAAAAGAGACTCGCGCAGCGTCACGGTCACTTCATGCCAAGCTCGCTCTTGAAGAGCCAGTTCGACGCTCTCGAGGAACCGGGCCCCGAGGAAAATCCCCTCACCGTCTCGGTCGATGCGACGCCCGATCAAATCGTCGATCACATTCTCGCCGAGCTTGAGGGCATGCCCTCAGCCTGACGCCGCGCGGAACAGAGACGAGCCTCGCACCGCGGATCGTCTCTCGCTCACGGCTTTCCGGCAAGGCCCGTCAAAAGCTCCGTGACGGAAGACGCTCCCTGAAGCACGGGGCGCCACGGATGGGTGAGGACACCATGCACCGGAACGGTGGGAAGCACGACGCCGAAGACCGTCGGCCGATACCCTTCCTCGGCGCTCGAAGCCGGCATCAGAATCTCGACTTGCGGATCGGGCGCCGCCTGCCGCAAGGGCGGCTCGAGATTGGCCAATCTGGCGCTCGCCTCGCTCATCGAATGGCCGGAGCAGGCGGGAGCGCATGGGGCCTGCGCATTGTGAGGCGCCGCTTTCGCGAGATGCGAGGTCGATCGGGGACGCGGCGACGACGCTGAAAGGACCGCCACCGGCTCGAGGGCGCGGGCCGCCGCGGGCTTCTCCTTCTCGGCCACATCCCTTTCGACCAGGAGCGGATGGTTCACCGGAACATCCGTCGCGATCGCGCTGGCGTCGAGCGCGCGCAAGGGATCGCTCATGGCCGGCAAGGAGGCCTTGACAGACGAGCCGGCGCTTGCCGGGGAAACCTCTGGCGACGCCACCGAGGCGGTTCCCGGACGGAACCATCCCGAAAGCACCAAGGTCACGCAAAGCGTGGCGACGGAGGAGACCGCCACCTCGACCACGAATCGCCAACCTGCCCTCCCGGCCCCTCTCAGCAGCGATGCGGCGGCACGATCACCCATGAGGCATCTCCCTTCCGAGCGGTCACGGGATGAAAGCGGGCCTCTGTGTCCTCACTTCGACGACGAAATGGTTTTCGCGCGACAAAAAGGCGAAGTTTCCTCGAAATGCGATCCAGCTTCGAGAGAAACGGCGCGAGAGTGCTTAAGCTTTTGTAATCTGCCTGGAATACAAAGGCAGGGTGGCAAGGCGCTCAGTGAGGCGAGGCGATCTTACGCCACGCTTCGCGAGATCCGTGCAGGGGTTCCGAGCGGGATGGACAGTCGCTACGCAGGCGGTCATATGCAAACGCATGGTCTCGGGAGCAGGGAATCGGGGCGATGGGATTCGCGTGGGGACGCATCGTCTCCCTTTTCGCAATGGGCCCGGGGCGGAGGCGCGCGTGAGCGAAGCCGCGCTTTCGCGAAGCGAGCCGACGGAAGCGTCCGCGGCACGCGCGGGCAAGGCACGGCCCTTGATGCTTCTCTTCGCGATGCCTCTGCTCGGCTGCTCCCTTCTCGACAATCCGAATCCGAAGCTCGCGATCGAGACGCCGGCCTCTTATCGTGCGGCGCGGGCCGTGCCGGCGCCACCGCCCGCGATCGACTGGCCGCGCGAATTCCGTTCAGCGGAGCTCACGCGTCTCTCCGCCGATGCGCAGGCCGGAAACTTCGACATCGCGGCGGCGCTTGCACGCCTCATCGAGGCGGAAGGGCAAGCCGAAATTGCCGGCGCCGCGCTCTATCCATCGATCGATGCGGACGCCAATGCGTCGCGCTCGAGCAGCCCCGGCACGCTGCACGCCAAGCGGGGTCCGTTTCGAACCGCGGCAAGCAACAGCTTCTTGCTCGGGCTCACGGCGAGCTACGAGCTCGACTTCTGGGGGCTCAACGCCGCGAATGCGAGAGCCGGACGGTTGCTCGCCGAGGCGAGCCGCTTCGATCGCGACGTGGTGGCGCTCATGACCGCGGCCTCGGTCGCGGACACCTATTTCACGGTTCTCGGGTCGCAGGATCGGCTGCGCATCGCGCGCAACAACACGCAGACGGCGGAACGTGTGCTCAAGGCGATTCAAAGCCGCTTCTCGGTCGGCACCGCTTCGGCGCTCGATGTCTCGCAAGAGGAAAGCCTCGTCGCCACGCAGCGAGCCTCGATCCCGCCGCTCGAGCAAACGGTGTTGCAAAGCAAGAACCTCATCGCCGTCCTCCTCGGACGCCCGCCCGAATCCGTGTCCATCAAAGGGGGGTCTCTCGAAAGGCTCGGGGTGCCGCATGTTCCGGCCGGCATCCCTTCGGAGCTTCTTCTCCGCCGCCCCGACATCGCGGAGGCCGAGACGCAGCTCGCCGCCCAGAACGCCAGCGTCTACGCGGCGCGCGCCGCCTTCTTCCCGACGATCAGGCTCAGCGCGAGCGGAGGCGTGGAAAGCCTTCTCCTCAAGACGCTGTTTCGCTCGGACGCCCTCTTCGGCCAGATGGCGGCAAGCGCCGTCCAACCGATATTCGATGGCGGCAATCTCGAAGGACAGTTCACATTGCAGAAGGGCAGGCAGGTGGAGCTCCTGCAGAATTATCGTAAGGCGATCATCCAGGCGTTCACGGACGTCGAGAACGCGCTCATCGCGGTCGACGAGACGACGCGCCATGAAAAGCTCGAGGCCGATGTCGTCACGGCGTCCACCAAGGCCTACAGGTTGACCGAACAACAGCTTCACGAAGGGACGATCGACATCACCACCGTGCTCAACACACAACAGACGCTTTTTCAGGCTGAAGATACGCTGTCGCAGATCAAGCTGCAGCGGTTTCAGGCCGTGGTGAGCCTTTTTCAGGCCCTTGGGGGCGGTTGGATGCGCGATCGCTATCCTGTGACCGCGGACGATCAGCCCGCCACCGATGGAAGCATTATATTACCTTCTGGAGCTGTCGCGGCACCCGGCTATCAACCATGAAACGCATCCTTCTTCTCCTTCTCGTTCTCGCTGGCGGCGCCTATTACGCCAATCAGGCGGGTCTGGTGCCGGGCTGGCGGCGCGTGCCCTTGCCCGAATGGGTGCCGGCTTGGGCGCGGGTCGGACATGATGCCACGACGGCCGGAGCCGCCCAGGACGGACAGGGGCGTCGCCAGGGCGGAAGGCAGGCCCGCTCGGGCGGCCAGGGTCGGTTCGGCCAAGGTGCCGATGAGGGGCCGGTGCCGGTCGTCGCCGCGGCATCACATTATGAGGACGTGCCGGTCACGGCCGATGCGGTCGCGACCGTCCAGGCGCTCAACACGGTCACGGTGCGCACCCAGGTCGACGGCAAGCTCATCGCGCTCGGTTTCACGGATGGCCAGGATGTCAAGAAGGGCGACGTGCTGGCCCGCATAGATCCTGCGACCTACCAGGCCCAATACGATCAGGCCGTGGCCAAGAAGGCGCAAGACGAGGCGACCCTCGCCAATGCGCGCAATGATCTTTCGCGCTATCAGCGGCTCGCCCAGACCGAAGCGGGCTCGAAGCAGCAGGCAGACACGCAAAAGGCGCTGGTGGCCCAGCTCGAGGCGCAGGTGAATGGCGACCAAGCCGCCATCGACAATACGAAGGCGACGCTCGATTACACCACGATCACCTCTCCGCTCGACGGGCGCACCGGCATCAGGCTCGTCGACCAAGGCAATATCCTGCATGCCTCCGACATCACCGGCATCGTCATCATCACGCAGCTCAAACCGATCTCGGTGATCTTCAACCTGCCGCAGCAGCAATTGCGCGCGGTGAATGCCGCGATGGCGAAAGGTCCCGTCTCGGTGAACGCGCTCGAAGCCGACAACACGACCGTGATCGACAAAGGCATCATCCAGGTGGTCGACAACCAGGTCGATCAGACGACGGGAACCATCAAGTTCAAAGCGCTCTTCCCCAATGAGCAGCTGCAATTATGGCCGGGCCAGTTCATCAATGTGCGGCTCTACACCGATGTCCTGCCGCATGCGGTCGTCGTGCCGACGGCGGCGGTTCAGCGCGGGCCGAACGGCGCCTATGTCTATGTGCTGGGAAATAATTCGAAGGTTTCGCTGCGCAATGTGACGATCGGGCGCCAAAACGAGACGCAAGCGGTCGTGACCTCCGGCCTCACACCGCCCGAGCAGGTGGTGACCACGGGTTTCTCGCGCCTCACGGACGGTGCCGAGGTGCGCATCGCGCCCGCCGAGACCGAAGCCGATACGGGAAGCGCGGCGCCGGGCACGACGAGCCGGCCGGCCGGCGACCGGGCGGACAACGAGGCGCCAGGGGCTACGGTCGGCGCGGCGGCTGGCCCGCGGCCGGAAGCGCTGGCGAGCTCTGGCGAGTCCGGTCCTGGACCTGCCGGCGGTCCGCCGAGTGATCGCATGGGTCGTCACCCGCGTGGGCAGCGTTCTCCGGGCAATGCCCAGGCCCCACCCCCGCCAGGGGCCGCCCCGTCGCAATGAGCCTCTCGACGCCCTTCATCGAGCGGCCGATCGCGACATCGCTTCTCGGTTTCGCGGTCCTGCTCTGCGGCGTCCTCGGCTTCGTGCGCCTGCCGGTCTCGGCCCTGCCGCAAGTCGATTTCCCGACGATCCAGATCACGACGCAACTGCCCGGCGCGAGCCCCGATACCATCGCCTCGCTCGTCACCGCCCCGCTCGAGCGGCAATTCGGGCAAATCCCTTCCCTCTCCACCATGTCGTCCCAGAGCTCCTTCGGGCTCTCCCAGGTGACGCTGCAATTCGAGCTCGATCGCGACATCGACGCCGCGGCGCAGGATGTGCAATCGGCGATCAATGCGGCGGGATCGACCTTGCCGCGCAACCTCCCCTATCCGCCGACCTATGCCAAGGTGAACCCCGCCGACACACCGATCCTCACGCTCGCGCTCACCTCGAAGACGGAGTCCTTGCGCACCCTTTCCGATCTCGCCGACACGCTGCTGGCGCAGCGGCTGAGCGAGGTCACGGGCGTCGGCCACGTCTCGGTCGAGGGCGGCATCAAGCCGGCGATCCGCATCCAGGCCGATTTCGCGCGCCTTGCCTCCTATAAGATCGGCATGGAGGATTTGCGCGCCGCGATCGTCGGGGCGAATGTCGCGGGCTCCAAGGGCGCGCTCGACGGGGCGCAGCAATCCTACACGATCGCGGCGAACGATCAGATCGCCGCGGCGGCGGCTTATCGCACGGTCGTCGTCGCCTATCGCAACAACGCGCCCGTGCTGCTTCAGGACGTCGCCGATGTCGTCGACGGGCTCGAGAATTCGCGCGTCGGCGGCTGGTACCAGGGCGAGCCAGCCATCATCATCGATGTGCAGCGCCAGCCCGGCGCCAACATCATCAGCACGGTCGATCTCGTGAAGAAGGAGCTGCCGCGCCTCTCGCGCTCCATGGCGGCGGGCGTGAACCTCAGGATCGTCAATGACCGCACCGAGACGATCCGCGCCTCGATCGCGGATGTGGAGTTCACGCTCGTCATCGCCGCCGCTCTCGTGGTGCTCGTGGTGCTCCTCTTCCTGCGTACCTTGCGCGCCACCATCATCGCGGGCGTCGCGCTTCCCTTGTCGATCATCGCGACCTTCGCGGTGATGTGGCTTGCCGGATTCTCGCTCGACAATCTGTCGCTGATGGCGCTGACCATCGGCACCGGCTTCGTGGTCGACGATGCGATCGTCATGATCGAGAACATCGTACGCAATATGGAAACGGGCAAGACGCCCCTTCAGGCGGCGCTCGACGGCGCGGGACAAATCGGCTTCACCATCGTCTCGCTTACCGTGTCGCTGATCGCAGTGTTCATCCCGCTGCTCTTCATGACCGGTCTCGTCGGACGAATGTTCCGCGAGTTTGCGCTCACCCTGTCGATCGCGGTCGTGGTCTCGGCCATCGTCTCCTTGACGCTCACGCCGATGATGTGCGGGCAGATCCTGCGCTCGGCCGCCGAGCGCCCGCCCGGCCTCCTCGCGCGCGCCGCCGAATGGCCGATGACCGTGATGACCCGCTTCTACATGAGGACGCTCTCCTTCGCGCTCGCGAGGCGGCGCTTCATGCTCGCCCTCACCTTCGGCACGCTTGCGCTCACTGGGTATCTCTACGTCATCATCCCCAAGGGTTTCCTGCCGCGTCAAGATACCGGCCTCTTGACCATCGTTCTCCAGGGCGCGCCCGATGTCTCCTTCCTGGAGATGAGCCGTCTCCAGAGCGCGGTGTCCAGCATCATCAGCAAGGACAAGGATGTGGCGGGCGTCGTCTCCGTGATCGGCGTCGGCACGCTCAACGCGACGCCGAATGTCAGCCACCTCGCGGTGACGCTGACGTCGCGGGACGGCCGCAGTGACACGGCCGATGCGATCGGCGAACGTCTGGCGAAAGAAGCTTCAGAGGTTGCCGGCGTCACGCTCTTCGTCGAGCCGGTCCAGGACATCCAGATCACGACGCGCGCCAGCCGCTCGCAATATCAATACACCTTGACCGGCACCGATGCCGACGAGATCGGCAAATGGGCCGCCCAGCTCGCCGATCATCTTCGCTCGGACGGAACGTTCCGCAACATCGCGCTCGAGACGCAAGACGGCGGCCTTCGCACCTTCATCGACATCGACCGCGAGATGACGGGAAGGCTCGGGCTTTCCGTGCAGAACATCGACGACACGCTGAACGACGCCTTCGGCCAGCGGCAGATCTCGACGATCTACGCGCAATCGAACCAGTACCGTGTGGTGCTGGAGGCAGCCCCGCAATATCTCACCGATCCGACGGTGCTCGAGAAGCTTTATGTCGCGGGCTCGACCAACACAGCGCTCGCGACCGCGCTCGGCGCATCATCGACGCCGACGGTCACCACCGCCATCAATGGCGGGCCGCAGGTGCCGCTTGCGACCATCGCCAAGGTGCGGCGCACGACCGCGCCCTTGTCGATCGCCCATGAAGAGCAGTTCCCGGCGGCGACGATCTCCTTCGACCTTGCGCCTGACGCCTCCCTCGGCAACGCCGTCAACGCGATCAGCAGGGTCGAGCGCGAGATCGAGCTGCCGCTTTCCGTCACCGGCTCCTTCAGCGCGGACGCCGCCGAATTCAACCGCTCGCTCGCGGGCGAGCCCTGGCTCATCCTCGCGGCGGTGATCACCATCTATCTCGTGCTCGGCATGCTCTACGAGAGCTTCATCCATCCGTTGACGATCCTGTCGACTCTGCCCTCTGCCGGCGTCGGCGCGCTCTTGGCCCTCATGCTTTTCAAGCAGGATCTGTCGATCGTGGCGCTCATCGGGATCATCCTTCTGATGGGCATCGTGAAGAAGAACGCCATCATGATGATCGACTTCGCGCTCGACGCGGAGCGTAGCGACGGGCTGTCGCCGAAGGACGCAATCTTGCGGGCCTGCCATCTGCGCTTCCGCCCGATCATGATGACCACGCTCGCCGCGCTCTTCGGCGCGCTGCCGCTCGCTCTCGCCCATCGAACGGGAAGCGAGCTGCGTGTCCCGCTCGGCATCACCATCATCGGCGGCTTGCTGCTGAGCCAGCTTCTGACGCTCTACACCACCCCGGTGATCTACCTCATGTTCGAAGGGCTGCGCGACCGTTTCTGGGGAAGGCGCGAGCCTCCGCATCGGCCGACCGCCGCGATCGTGCTCATGCCGACACCAGCGCCGCCGCTCAGCCAGGAAGCGGCGGAGTGATGGACATCTCGGCCCCCTTCATCAGGCGGCCCGTCGGCACGACGCTGATGGCGATCGGCTTGTTTCTCGTGGGCGCCGTGGCTTACGCCTTCCTTCCGGTAGCGAGCCTGCCCTCGGTCGAATTCCCCGTGATCCGCGTCATCGCGACGCGGCCCGGGGCCGATCCCGAGACCATGGCGGCCTCGGTGGCGGCCCCGCTCGAACGTCATCTCGGCGAGATCGCCGGAGTGAACGAGGTCACCTCGAATTCAACGCTCGGCTCCTCGACCATCGCGATCCAGTTCGATCTCGACCGCAACATCGACAACGCGGCTCGCGACGTGCAAGCCGCCCTCAACGCCGCGGCCACGGATTTGCCCGGCGACCTGCCGATGTTGCCGAGCTTCCGTAAGGCGAACCCCGCGGCCGCGCCCGTCATCATTCTCGCGCTCACCTCCGACACCTTGCCGGCAAGTGCCGTCTATGACGCGGCCGACACCGTGATCGCGCAGCGCATCTCCCAGGTCGACGGCGTCGGCGAGGTGACGGTGAACGGCGCCGAGCAGCCGGCGATCCGCGTGCGCGTCGATCCGGCGCGCCTTGCCGCCATGGGCATCAGCCTCGAAGCCATCCGCACCGCCATCGTCAACGCCAATGCGCCAAACCAGCTCGGCAGCTTCGAGGATGCTGCCCAAGCCGAGACGATCGGCACCAACGATCGCATCACCGCCTTGCAGGACTACCGCGACATCGTGGTGACGGCGGCGAACGGCACCGTCGTCAAGCTCTCGCAGATCGCGCAGATCGAGCGCGGCGTGCGCAACAGCCGCGCGGCGGGTTGGTACAACCGAAAGCCCGCAGTGCTGCTTCTCGTCACCAAGCAGGCCAATGCCAATGTCATCGAGACGGTCGACCGGGTAAAGGCGCTGATCCCGCAGTTGAAACGCTTGATCCCGGCGGGCGTGAACATCGAGGTGATGGCCGATCGCACCCTCACGATCCGCGCCTCGATCAACGATATCCAGCGCACCTTGATGATTGCCATCGCGCTCGTGATGATGGTTGTTTTCTTGTTCCTGCGCCGCGCCACGCCCACGGTCGCTGCCGGCATCACCGTGCCCTTGTCGCTTGCCGGCACTTGTGCCGCCATGTGGCTTGCGGGCTTCACGCTCGACAACCTCTCGCTGATGGCGATCACCATCTCGGTCGGCTTCGTCGTCGATGACGCGATCGTGATGATCGAGAACATCCATCGCAACATGGAAGCGGGGATGGGGCGGCTCGAGGCGGCGCTCGTCGGCGCGCGCCAGATCGGCTTCACGGTGGTGTCGATTTCCGTGTCCTTGATCGCGGCCTTCATCCCGCTTCTGTTCATGCAAGGGATACTCGGACGGCTCTTCCGCGAGTTCTCGCTCACCCTCGTCTTCGCGATCGTGGTGTCGACCTTAGTGTCGCTCACCGTCACGCCGATGATCTGCGGGCGCTTCATGCGCCGTAACGATGAGACGAAGCCGCGCTGGTATGATCGGGCGATCGAGGGCATGCTCTCGCGGCTGACGCGAGCCTATACGCGAACGCTGCGCATCGGCCTTCGCCACCCCTGGCTTATGCTGCTCGTCACGCTTGCGACCGTGGCGCTCACGGTCGAGCTCTTCCGCACGACGCCCAAGGGCTATTTCCCGCAAGACGACACCGGCCTCCTTTTCGGCTTCACCGAAGCTTCGCCCGACATCTCCTTCCCGGCGATGGCGGAGCTGCAGCAGAAGGCCGGCGACATCGTGGTTTCCGACCCCGCGGTCGCGGGTGTTTCCTCCTTCGTCGGCGGCCAATCGACCGTCAACCACGGCACTTTCTACGTAAGCCTCAAGCCGGAGGGCGAACGCAAGCTTTCCGCGCTCCAGGTGATCGCGCGCATGCGCCAGAAGCTCGATACGCTCGCGGGGCTTCGCGTCTATTTCTTCCCGGTGCAGGATTTGCGGACGGGCGCGCGGCAAGGCAAGGCACAATACCAGCTCACGCTTTGGGATCCGAATTTCGCGGAGCTCGTGGAATGGTTTCCCAAGGTTCTGGAGCGCGTCCGAAAGGTGCCGGGCCTTGTCGATGTCGCCTCCGATCGCGAGAAGGGCGGGCTCGAGGCGAATGTCGTGATCGACCGCGCCGGCGCCTCGCGGCTTGGCGTCGCCATCCAGGATATCGACAACGCGCTCGGCGATGCCTATGCGCAAAAGCAGATCTCGACCATTTTCTCCCAGCGCAACCAGTATCGCGTGGTGCTCGAGGTCACCCCTTCGCGTTCACGCGACCCCTCGGATTTCGCGGACCTTTATGTGCCGGGTCGAAATCACGTCGCCGTGCCCTTGTCGGCCGTCGCCCATGTCGAGCGAACCTCGGCTCCGCTCGTCGTCAACCACCAAGGCCAGTTTCCCTCGATCACGATCACCTACAATCTCACGCCGAGCACGCCCGTGGGCCTCGCGACCGACGCGGTGCAGAAAGCGGTCGACGAAATGCATTTGCCCGCGGGCTTGCACGCGGAATTCGCCGGCGACGCCAAGGCCATCGCTGATAATTCGAGCGGGCAGGGCGTGCTCATCCTCGTGGCGCTTCTTGCCGTCTACATCGTGCTCGGCGTGCTCTACGAGAGCCTCGTGCATCCCGTGACGATCATTTCGACGCTCCCTTCGGCGGGGCTCGGCGCGCTGATCGCCATCAACGTCGCGGGCCTCGACCTCACGGTGATCGCCTTCATCGGCATCATCTTGCTGATCGGCATCGTCAAGAAGAACGGCATCATGCTCGTGGACTTCGCCATTCATGCGGAGCGCGTGCGGGGCTTGAGGCCGTCCGAATCGATCCTCGAGGCTTGCGTCGAGCGCTTTCGCCCGATCTTGATGACGACGTTCGCGGCGCTCTTCGGCGCCGTCCCTCTCGCTATCGCGACGGGGGCGGGCGCGGAGCTTCGCCGCCCGCTCGGCATCACCATCGTGGGCGGCCTCATCCTGTCGCAGGCGCTCACGCTCTACACCACGCCCGTGATCTACTTGCAGATGTCGAGGCTCGCGCGCTTCTGGCGCCGCCGCCGATTGCAGGAGCCGCAACCCGCACCGGCGATGCCTTAGATGTGAAAGCTTAGGCTCAATTCCTGGCTCTTGCCGGGACCTTCCCTCCCCGCTCACGCAACAGCGAGCGCGCCAGGCGGTAACCGAGCAGAATGGCGACGAGCGCCGCATAGAAGAGCGGCTCGATGGGCACCTTCACGGAAAGCAGGAAATGCAGCACCGCCAGAATCGCCACGAGATAGACCCAGCGATGCAGGCGGTTCCAGGTCTGAGCGCCCAGGCGCCGGATCGCGAGATTGTTGGAGGTGATCGCAAGCGGCACGAGGATGACGAAGCCGGCCATGCCGATCGTGATGTAGAGGCGCTTCAGGATGTCGGCGATGATCGCCGAAAGATCGAGGCCCTGATCGAGGACGAGATAAGTCAGAAGATGGAGGACAACGTAATAAAAGGCGAGAAGCCCAAGCGCGCGCCGGAAACGGATGAGGTTGATCCCTGAGAGCTGCCGCAAGGGCGTGATCGCGAGGCTCGCAATGAGGAAGCGTAGCGCCCAGAGGCCCAGCGCATGTTCGAGCGCCTTCATCGGGTCCGCGCCGAGGCGATCCGTGAGGCCGAGCTCGAACCACCAGACGGCCGGAATGAAGCCTCCGAGATAGACCAGTATTTTCGGCACCTGCCAAAATGCTACGAGCTGCTTGCCGCCTCGCGGGACGGCTCGCGGTCGCGGCAGCGAAGGGGCCTCAACCGACATCAGAAGAACTTGCGCAGATCCATGCCGGAATACAGGCTCGCGACCTGATCGGCATAGCCGTTGAAGGGAAGCGTCTCGCGGCGCTTCGCCAGAAGGCCGCCCTCCCCGATCCGGCGCTCCGTCTTCTGGCTCCAGCGCGGATGGTCCACCTCGGGATTCACATTGGAATAAAAGCCGTATTCATTGGAGTTCTGGAGGTTCCAGGTGGTCGGCGGCGCGTTCTCGACGAGGCTGATGCGGACGATCGACTTGATGCCCTTGAACCCGTATTTCCACGGCACCACGAGGCGCAACGGCGCACCGTTCTGATTGGGAAGCGTCTCGTCATAGATGCCGACGGCGAGAATTGTCAGCGGATGCATGGCCTCGTCGAGCCGCAATCCTTCGACGTAAGGCCATTCGAGAGGCTGGAAGAGTCCGTGTTGACCCGGCATCTCGGAAGGGCGCATCAGCGTCTCGAAGGCGACGAATTTGGCGCTGCCCAAGGGCTCCGCGCGCTCGAGCACCTTGGCGAGCGGGAAGCCGACCCAGGGGATGACCATCGACCAGCCCTCGACGCAGCGGTGGCGGTAAATCCGTTGCTCGAGCGCGAAGGGCTTGACGAAATCCTCGAGCGCGTAATCGGCGGGCTTGGCGACGAGCCCATCGACCTTCACGTTCCAAGGTGTCGTGGTCAGCGTATGGGCGTTTTGGCCGGGATCGCCCTTGTCGACGCCGAACTCGTAATAATTATTGTAGCTTGTCACATATTCGCGTGCCGTCACCGGTTCGCTCGTCGAGAATTTGCTCTTCTCGAAAGCGAGCGTCGCGGCTTGCGCTTCCGAAAAGGGAAGGCTCGCGAGCGGGAGCGCCGCGCTTCCGGCCAAGGCCGCGCTCGCGCCGAGGCCTGCCGCCTTGCCCATGAGCTCGCGGCGGTTCAGGTAAATCCCCCGCGGGGTGATTTCCGAAGGGCGGATGTCGTTGCCGTTACGGTTGCGAATGACCATCTTGATCTCCTCGCCGAGTTCGCTATTCGCCAGTTACGGCAAGAATTGGATTTCCCGGCCTAACATTTACGTGAAAAGCGCACACGATGTTACGCCCACGCGAATGATCGGGCCTCACGCGAGATCCTCGTTCCAGGTTCTCCCGTCGCGCTCGACGAGCGCGATCGAGGCCGCGGGTCCCCAGGTTCCCGCGATATAGGGCCGAGGCGGCTCGCCCGATCGATTCCAGGCTTCACGGATCGGATCGATCCAGCGCCAGGCAGCCTCCACCTCGTCACGGCGCATGAACAGCGACTGGTTGCCACGGATCACATCCATGACAAGGCGTTCATAGGCCTCGGGCACATGCCCCGTAAAGGTCTCGGCGAAGCTCATGTCGAGCGGCACATGCTGGAGGCGCATGCCGCCGGGACCAGGCTCCTTGATCATCAGCCAGAGCTTGATCCCCTCGTCCGGCTGAAGCCGGATGACAAGCCGGTTGGCGGGTATCGAGTTCGTGCCGCCATCGAAAATCGCGTGCGGCACGGGACGGAAAGCGACCTCGATGTCGGACACCCGCTGAGGCAAGCGTTTTCCCGTGCGCAGATAGAAAGGCACGCCGGCAAAGCGCCAATTGGCGACGCCCGCCTTGATGGCGACGAAGGTCTCGGTATTCGAGCCCTTTTTGCCGATCTCCTCGAGATAGCCGGGCACGGCCTCCCCGTTCGTCGCGCCCGCGCGGTATTGGCCTCTCACGGTGAGCATCGCCGCATTGACATCCGTGATCGGCACGAGCGCTTTCAGCACTTTCAGCTTTTCGTCGCGCAAGGCATCGGCCGCGAAGGCAGAGGGCGGCTCCATCGCGACGAGGCAAAGAAGCTGGAGCATATGGTTCTGCACCATGTCGCGCAGCGCGCCGGAGGCTTCATAATAGTCTGCGCGTTTCTCGACCCCGATGGTCTCCGCGACCGTGATCTGCACATGATCGATATGCGCGGAATTCCAGACCGGCTCGAACAAGGCATTGGCGAAGCGCAACGCCATCAGGTTCTGCACGGTCTCCTTGCCGAGGTAGTGATCGATGCGGAAGACCTGCGGCTCCTTGAAGACGGCCCCGATCTCATCATTGATTTTTGCGGCGGATGCGCCGTCATGGCCGATCGGCTTTTCGACGATGATGCGAGCCTTCGGCGTGACGAGATGATGCTTCGCGAGCCGCTCCGCGATCGGCCCGAAAAGCTCGGGGCTCGTGGCGAGATAGAAGGCGCGCACGCGCTCTTCTCCACCCTCCAGCTTTTCGGCGAGCTGGCGCCAGCCCTTCTCGCCCGTCACATCGACCGAGAGATGCTGGATACGCTCGATAAACCGCTTGAACACCGCGGAAGCCGTGGCCTCCTTGCCGACGAAGGCGCGAAGCGAAGACGCGACGCCCTCGCGAAACTTCTCGTCGCTCATTTCCCGGCGAGCCACGCTGATGATGCGCGTTGGCTCGGTGAATTGTCCGTCGCTATCGCGCTGGAAGAGCGCCGGAAACAGCTTGCGATGGGCCAGATCGCCCGTCCCGCCGAAGACCACGAGATCGAAAGCCTCGACGTTGATGATTCGTGAAACCATGGGCAAGCCTTTGATGGGTAAATGGGGGGTTTCCGGTAAATCGCTACCATTTATCGGGGCGAAGTTCGAACCGGCATTTCAAGCATTCAAGATATGTGCCCGTGACGATGCGCCAAACGCCGGTTCAGAGTATGACGGCGGGGATTTGGGAGCCCTTTATGACCGATATTTCCCTCGACGCCCCTAGACGCGATGCCCGCGTCATTAGCCTCATCGGCGGCGCGCATTGCTCGAGCCATTTCTTTCAGCTCGTGCTGCCTCCACTGTTTCCGCTCATGAAAACGGGTTTCGGGGTCGATTTCGAGTCGCTCGGCCTCATGATGTCGGTGTTTTTCTTCATCTCGGCCATCGCGCAAGTGCTCATGGGCTTCATCGTCGATCGCTTCGGGGCGCAGCGCATCTTGCCGGTCGGCATCGCCTGCCTCGGCCTCGCCATGCTCGGCATCGGCTTCGCCCAAAGTTATTGGATGCTGCTTCCCCTCGCGGCGCTCGGCGGCATCGGCAATTCGGTGTTCCATCCGGCCGATTATTCGGTGCTCACCGCACGCGTCTCCCCCTCGCGCATGGCGCGTGCCTATTCGGTGCACACGGTGAGCGGCACGATCGGCTGGACGCTCGCGCCGATCACGATGCTCTTTTTGTCGCAATGGCTCGGCTGGCGCGGCGCGCTGATGGCGGTCGGCGTGCTCGGCCTTATCTTCGCCGCCTTCATCGCCACCGAGCATTCCGAGCTCACGACAGCCAGGCACGCTCATCCGGCCGCGAAACGCGAAGCCGGACCGGGCGGCGCCGCCCTGTTCATGAGCGTGCCGATCCTGATGGCCTTCCTCTACTTCGCTTTGCTCGCGACCGCCGGCGGCGCGACGCAGAACTTTTTTCCGACGGTGCTGCCGCAGGTGCAAGGGATCACGCTCGCGCTGGCGACGACCATCACCACGGCCTATCTCGCCGCGAGCGCCTTCGGCTCCTTTGCCGGCGGATATGCGGCCGACATGACGAAGGATCACGACCGCGTCATCGGGGCCGGGCTCCTCGGCGCGGCGGCGCTCACGCTCGTCATCGGTTTTGTGCCCATGCCCGTCCTCTTGCTGTTCGCCGCCGCCCTCGCCATGGGCTTCATGTCGGGCTTCACCATGCCATCACGCGACATGCTGGTGCGCGCCGCGACGCCGCCGGGTTCGACGGGGAAGGTGTTCGGCTTCGTTTATTCCGGGCTCGACCTCGGCTCGCTCGTCTCACCCGTGGTGGCCGGCGCGCTCATCGACACCGGGCATACGCCCTACGTCTTCGTGCTCATCGCCGCCGCGCTTGCGGCGACGGTGGGCGCGGCGATCGCGGTGAAGCACAACCGGCACGCGCGCTAACCTTCCGCACCGGCGCGTGAATCTCAGCCGCACGCGCTCAACGCATTCGCCATCGCCACGAAAGCTTCTATCGGCAATTCCTCGGCGCGGCTCGTCGGTAAGACGCCGGCGGCCTCGATCAAGGTCGAGGGTTCGAGCCCGAGCGTCCTCAAGCTCTGGCGCAGCATCTTCCGGCGTTGGCCGAAAGCCGCGGCCGTGACCCTTTCGAGCGCCTTCGTATCGCAGGCGAGCGGACGCGGACGCGGGTCGAGCCGCACGAGTGATGAGGTCACCTTGG
>DASZIL010000041.1:0-76607 GCA_035949255.1 Beijerinckiaceae bacterium
ATCCGCCGGCTGCGCGAGCGCGGCGCCGCGGCGCGCGTCGTGATGACCGCCGCCGCCAAGGAATTCGTCACCCCGCTCTCGGCGGCCGCGCTCAGCGGCGACAAGGTCTACGACGATCTGTTCTCGCTGACCGACGAGGCCGAGATGGGCCATATCGAATTGTCGCGCGACGCCGATCTCCTGGTGGTCGCGCCGGCGACCGCCGATATTCTGGCGAAGATGGCGAGCGGAGCGGCGAATGATCTCGCCTCGACCGCGCTGCTCGCGACCGACAAGCCGATCCTCGCGGCGCCCGCGATGAATGTTCGCATGTGGCTCAACGCCGCGACGCAACGCAATCTTTCGCGCCTCAAGGCGGATGGCGTCAGCTTCGTCGGGCCGGGCGAAGGCGAGATGGCTTGCGGTGAGTTCGGGCCGGGCCGCATGGCGGAGCCCGCCGAGATCGCGGACGCGATCGAGGCGATGTCGGGCGGCTCGAACGCGCATAAGCCGCTCGCCGGGCGGCGCGTCGTTGTCACTTCGGGGCCTACCCTCGAGCCCATCGATCCGGTGCGCTTTCTTTCGAACCGCTCCTCCGGCAAGCAGGGTCACGCCATCGCGGCGGCGGCCGCCGCGGCGGGCGCCGAGGTGGTGCTGGTGTCGGGTCCCGTGTCGATCGAAGACCCCGCGGGCGTGCGCACCGTCCATGTCGAGACGGCTGTCGAGATGCTCGCGGCCGTCAAGGCCGCGCTGCCTTCCGACATCGCGGTCTTCTGCGCCGCCGTCGCGGATTGGCGCGTCGAGCCCGCCTGGCAAAAGATCAAGAAAGGGGCATCCGGCGCACCTTCGCTCGCCTTGATCGAGAATCCCGACATATTGGCGACGATCGGCCACCATTCGCGTCGCCCGCGCCTCGTCATCGGCTTCGCGGCCGAGACCGAGAAAATGCTCGAGCATGCGCGCGCCAAGCTCGCGCGCAAAGGTTGCGACATGATCGTCGCCAATGATGTCGGCGGCGAAGCTGGCGTCATGGGAGGCGAACGCAACACGGTGCATCTCGTGACGCGCGACGGTGTCGAGGATTGGCCGATGCTCGACAAGGCCGAGGTGGCGCGTCGGCTCGTCGCGCGGATGGCGTCGCTCATCGACGCTCCGACATGAGCCGCGCTGCCGGGAGCCAGGCGGTGCTTCCTCTCGAAATCCTGCGTCTGCCGCATGCGCGGGACCTGCCCCTGCCGCGCTACGAGACTGAAGGCGCGGCAGGGCTCGATCTTCTCGCGGCGGTCGATGCGGCAAAGCCTTTGAGGCTGGAGCCCGGGGCTCGCGCGCTCGTGCCTTGCGGTATCGTCATCGAGCTTCCGGAAGGCCATGAGGGCCAGGTGCGGCCACGTTCCGGACTTGCGCTCAAGCATGGCGTCACCGTGCTCAACGCGCCGGGCACCATCGATGAGGATTATCGTGGTGAAGTCTCGGTGCTGCTCGTCAATCTCGGCGAGCTGAGCTTCGAGATCGCGCGCGGCCTGCGCATCGCCCAGCTCGTGGTCGCGCCGGTCACGCGTGTTGCGCCGCGCGAGGCGGGCGCGCTGACGCAAACCGGGCGCGGAGCGCGCGGTTACGGCTCCACCGGAAGCTGAAAGATTATTCGGCGGCTTCGCTCTTCGCGGCCGGCGCGCCCTTTTTTGATTCCTGCGCCGCGCGAGCGGCCTTCGCCTCGACAGTCTCGGAGCGCTCGACGATACGGGCCGACTTGCCGCGCCGATCACGCAGGTAATAGAGCTTGGCGCGCCGCACCTTGCCGCGCCTGATCACCTTCACGGATTCGATCATCGGCGAATACACCGGAAAGACGCGCTCGACTCCCTCGCCATAGGAGATCTTGCGCACCGTGAAATTCTCGTTGATGCCGGAGCCCGAGCGGGCGATGCAAACGCCCTCATAAGCTTGCACGCGGCTGCGCTCACCCTCCACCACCTTCACATTCACCTGGAGCGTGTCGCCCGGCTGGAAATCGGGGATTTGGCGCGCGGCCGTGAGCTTGGCGATCTCGTCGCGCTCAAGCGTCTCGATGATGTTCATGGCGAAGGGTCCTTTACCGATGGGTCGCGCTTGCGGTGACCCGGCTTTTCGGCGTGCTGTTATAATTTGAGCGGGCTCGATACACCAACGGCAAAGCGCTGTCGATAGCGGGGAAGATTGGAAAGGCGCGGGGAATATTCCCCTTTTACTTGACCGACTTCCCCATTTCGACCGGCGTCGATCGCGCCCAGGTAATCCCTTGCACGGCGGAGCTTTTCGGCGCAAGACACGGCGATATGCGAGGCTGGCCTTTGCGAAATGGACGAGAAAGACCGGGCATGCGGCATCTCTTGACCATTGGGGCCGCGCTCCTTGTGCTCGCCCTCGGCTCCCCCGCTTTTTCGCAGGCGAATAACGCATCGCCGGCGATTTCCGCGCCCGCGACCGCCGATCCGCCGCCGAAGGTGCGCGAGCTTCTCGACCTGATGGGCGATCCGCAGGTTCGCGCCTGGCTCGACCAGCGCAAGGTCCCCTCGGAGGGGAAGGCTCAGGCTGCATCCCGTGATGCCGGCCCGCCTTCCACCCATACGGTCGAGCTCGACGCGCTCGTGGGCCGATTGGGGCGGATCCGCTCCCATGTGGCCTCTCTCGTCGCCGCCTTGCCGCATGTCG
Organism: Beijerinckiaceae bacterium; assembly: GCA_035949255.1. Lineage (GTDB taxonomy): Bacteria > Pseudomonadota > Alphaproteobacteria > Rhizobiales > Beijerinckiaceae > GAS188. The sequence goes on from DASZIL010000041.1 coordinate 2,668, forward strand.
GCGAAGACTTCCACAACGCCGGAAAAATGCTCGCGAGCGAGCTCCAAGGCCGGGAGCTTTGGCGCATGCTGCGCTTGTTCGTGCTGTTCATTGGCCTCGGCTATGGCTTCGAATGGCTGTTTCGGCGCGCGACCGCCCGTTTCCACGGGCGCTTCGAGCAGGTGAAGTTCGACACCGTGGGAGAGAGGCTCGGCGTCGTCCACTCGCGCTTCGCTTTCGCCGTCGGCCTCGTGTTGAGCTTCGCGGCGGGCAGCGTCGGAGCCTTTCTGGCTTTCGACTGGCCCCAACTGATCAAGGAGCTCTTGCTCGGCTACCTCCTCGTCTTCCTGGCCATCAGGCTTGCCTTGGCGGTCGGCCGCTTCCTCCTGGCGCCGCGCCGCCGGGATGTGGCGCGTTTCCGCATCGTGCCGATGACGACGTCGGCGGCGCGCTTCTGGTATTGGCGCCTCGCGGTGATCGTCGGTTGGGTGGCCTTCGGCCGTGTCCTCGTCGATGACGCGATGCTATTCGGCATCTCGCTCGAGGCGCGCGAGCTCCTCGCCTATGGGCTCGGCCTCGTCTTGCTCGCGATCGCGGTCGACGCCGCGTGGCGGGCGCCGCCTTCGACGATCGACGCCGCCGCGGAGAGCCTTGAAGCGCGACATCGCCGGCACGCCCGGGCGGCCGGGCTCAGCCTCTACTTCGTCGTGCTCTGGCTCTTGTGGGTCGTCGGCGCGATGACGCTCTTTTGGGTGCTCGCCCTCATCGTCGCCTTGCCGGCGGCGATCCGCGTCGTCGAGCGCTCGGTCAACCACATCCTGCGCCCGCCCGGCCATGAGGAGGCGCAGGGCGGCCCCGTCAGCGTCGCGGCTGTTTGCCTTCAGCGAGGCTTGCGCACCCTCCTCATTGTGGGCGCGATCTTCTGGCTCGCCTATGTGTGGCACGTCGATGTCGGCGATATCGCTAGCAGCGATACGCTCGTCACGCACATCCTGCGCGGGCTCGTCACGGCCACGATCGTGGTCCTCGTCGCCGATTTCCTGTGGAACGTCATCAAGGCGGTGATCGATACGCGGGTGACCGAAGTGGGTAGCGCGGGCGAATTGACGCTCGAGGAGGATCGCCGGCGCGCGCGCTTGCGCACCTTGTTGCCGATTCTCCGCAACATGCTTTTCGTGGTGATCGTCGTCATCGCGGTGCTCATGGGCTTGTCCTCGCTCGGCGTCCAGATCGCGCCCTTGATCGCGAGCGCCGGCGTCGTCGGCGTCGCGATCGGCTTTGGCGCGCAGACGCTCGTCAAGGACGTGATCAGCGGCATCTTCTATTTGCTCGATGATGCCTTCCGCGTGGGTGAATACATCCAGAGCGGCAATTATCGGGGCGTGGTGGAATCCTTCAGCCTGCGTTCGGTGAAGCTTCGCCATCAGAACGGCCCGCTTTACACCGTTCCCTTCGGCGTGCTCGGCGCCATCCAGAACATGAGCCGCGATTGGGCGATCGAGAAGCTCACGATCGGCGTCACTTACGACACCGACATCGACAAGGCCCGCAAGATCATCAAGAAGGTCGGCCAGGAGCTCGCCCAGGATCCGGAACTCGCCCCCGGGATCCTCGAGCCCCTGAAGATGCAAGGCGTGCAGGCCTTCGGCGATTTCGCCATTCAGCTTCGCATGAAGATGATGACCCGGCCTGGGGATGTGCAGTTCGCGGCGCGGCGCCGCGCGCTCGCGATGATCAAGAAGGCCTTCGACGCGAACGGCATCAGCTTCGCCTATCCGACCGTGCAGGTCGCCGGAGGCGCCGCCGCGACGAACGGAGGCAATGACGCGGTCGGCATCGCCGTCGCCCAAAAAGGCCTCGAGCTCGTCAAGCCAGCGGCCGGCGGGTGACTTTTCTTTTCGGCGCAGGCCGTCGCGACGAGAAGCTTGCGGAATAATCGAAGATCAGCGCCGGCTCAGGATCATCGGCAGGCCGCCTTGCGGCCGCAAGGTCACGCGCTGCACCGGGCGAACCTCATGGCCAGGCGCAAGATCGAGTCGGAAATGCCGCGTGATCGCCGCGAGAAGAATGATTGCCTCCTGCAAGGCGAAGCCGGCGCCGATGCAGATGCGCGGGCCCGCACCGAAGGGCAGATAGGCGAAACGATCGATGCGCTGGCGCACGTCGGGAAGAAAGCGCGAAGGATCGAAGCGCTCGGGCTCATCCCAGAGACGATGATGGCGATGCAGAACCCAGGGCGAGATCACGACCCGCGTCCTCGAGTCGACCTTATGGCCCGCGATCTCATCCTCGCCGATGGGCTGGCGGGTGATCGAGGCCGCCGGCGGATAAAGACGCAGCGCCTCCTCGATCACCGCCTTGGTGACGACGAGCCGATCGAGCGGGAACGACGCAAGATCAACATCTTTTTGCATCGCATCGATCTCGCGCTCGAGCCGCTCCCGCCACTCGGGCGCGAAGGCGAGGAGAAAAAGGCTCCAACTCAGCGTGTTGGCGGTGGTCTCATGCCCCGCCGCGATGAAGGTCGCGATGTTCGCCTTCACCTCATCGGGCGCGAGACCGTTCTCCACCGTCTCGGCCTCGAGCAGGAGCGTGAGTAGATCGCGCGGCGCTCCCTCGCCGCGCGCCAGGAGCTCGCGGCGCCGCGCGATGATCGTCTCGACCGCTCGATTGAAGATCGCGAGCGACGCCTTGCCGCCGCCGCGCCCGAAGCGCGGCAAGAAGGCCGGCAAGTCGAGCGCATCGAAAGGATGCACCCGGCCGAGCGTGTCGAGATAGCGCGTGATCGCTTGCGCCAGGATCGCGGGCTCGCTCGCGAGCCCATCCGAGAAGATCGTGCGCTCGAGCACTTCTAGCGTCACATGCGTCATGTCGCGCGCCGCATCGATCGGGCTTGCATCGGGAAGCGTGCGCCAACGCTCGACGAGGCTCGCGGCGACGCTCGCCATCGCCGGTTGGAAGCTCTCGATCAGACGGGGCGTGAAGGCGGGCGCAAGCGCGCGCCTTTGCGAGCGCCAGCTCTCGCCTTCGGCCGTGAGGAGGCCATTGCCGAGGCCGGGGCGCAGCACACGCGTCTGCAGCACGCCCTTGCGGTAGTTCCTGGCGTTGTCGACGAGCACATGCTTGATCGCGGCCGGGTCGCTCACGACGCACATCGGTCCGATGATCGTGCGACGCAGCACGATCGGCTCCTCGAAATGCCGGCGCGTCCAGATGGTGATCGGATTGGTGCGCAAGGCCTTGAGCAAGCCGAGCCCGCCCAAGGGCTTTTCGCGCGGTCGCGGCGCCGGCGGCGCGTGGCGTGCCGCGGGAATGGCCTGAACGCTCGGTTCGGGCTCGACATCGAGCTTCGTCAATGAAGTCACCCGCTCACAATCCGATCACAGAAAGGTTTCCACTGCTCCGCGAAAAACGCTGCAAGTTCAAGACGCGTTGCCGTCACTTGGGCGTGACTTGCCGTTCTCTCACGATTCCCGGTCGCGAGCCCGGCCGTGATGCCGCCGCGGCGCAAGACCTACAAGACCTATATGTGCAGCATGGCGGACAGAAGGCCGCGCTTCGCTCCTTGAGCGCGGCGCGTGATCGTCTTAATCGAGAACGCCTCAACAAGGGATGGATCATGCCTGTCGCGCATTTGCCGGATCGCGCCGTGATCTCGATCAAGGGGGAGGATGCGGTGAGCTTTCTCGCCGGCCTCCTCACTTGCGCGGTCGATGCAAGCCCGACGCCGCGTTATGGCGCGCTGCTCACGCCGCAAGGCAAGATCATCGCGGATTTCTTCCTTTACCGGCACCAAGCACCGGATGCTCGTGGGGACGGCCAGGGCGGCTTCCTCCTCGATGTGGCGAAGCTCGTGGCGGAAAATTTGCTGAAGCGGCTTTCACTCTACAAGCTGCGCGCCAAGCTGGCGCTCGCCGATGTTTCGGGCGAGCTCGGCGTCCTCGCCGCCTGGGAGGCTCCGGCGCCGGCCGCTCCCTTCGCCTTTCCTGATCCCCGCTTCGCGCCGATGGGGTGGCGTATCATCGCGCCCGCCGCCAAGCTTTCAGAGCTCGCGAACGCGACGTTCGCCGATTACGACGCGCATCGCATCGGGCTTGCCATGCCGCAAGGCGGACGCGACTTTGCCTTTGGGGACGCTTTTCCGCATGAAGCCTCGATGGATCAGCTCGGCGGCGTCGATTTCGACAAGGGCTGTTATGTCGGCCAGGAGGTGGTGTCGCGCACGCAGCACCGAGGCTCGGCGCGCAGCCGCGTCGCGGCGTTGCGCTTCAGCGGCGACGTGCCGCCCGAAGGGGCCGAGGTCCTGGCCGGCGAGAAGACGATCGGCCGGGTCGGCTCGGTCGATGCCGCGAAAGGTCGCGCCATCGCAATTTTGCGCCTTGACCGTCTTGCCGACGCGCTCGCGGCAAAGCTTCCTTTGCGGGCGGGCGAGGCGGATTTGCACGCCGAGAAACCGGCTTGGGCGCACTATGCCTTTCCAACCACGGGTGAAGCCTGATGAACACGATCGCGCATGATGACGGACGCAAGCGCTGCTCCTGGCCGGGCACGGACCCGCTCTACATCGCTTATCATGACACGGATTGGGGCGTGCCCGAGCGCGACAGCCGCGCGCTCTTCGAGAAGCTTTTGCTCGACGGCTTTCAGGCCGGGCTCTCCTGGATCACCATCCTGCGCAAGCGTGAGAATTTCCGCCGCGCCTTCGATGGCTTCGAGCCGCAACGCGTGGCGCGCTACGGCGAGAGGAAGGTGGCGGCGCTCATGCAAGACGCCGGCATCGTGCGCAACCGCGCCAAGATCGAAGGCGCCATTCTCTCGGCCCGCGCCTATCTCGAGCTTGCAGAGGTGCAGGACTTCTCGGAATTCGTCTGGGACTTCGTCGATGGCCAGCCGGTGCAGAATGCCTGGCGGGAGCGCGGCCAAGTCCCTGTCGAGACCGAGGCCTCGCGCCGCCTCTCGAAAGCGCTTGCGGCGAAGGGTTTCAAATTCTGCGGGCCGACCATCGTCTACGCCTTCATGCAGGCGGTCGGCATGGTCAACGACCATTTGGTCGATTGCTCTCGCCACGCCGAATGCGCGGCTTTGGCGGCCTCGATGTCGCCAAGGGGCAAGCGCCGGAAGCGCAAATGAGCATCTCTCGCCCGACCGCGCATTCTTGTCCGCGCGCCTTGGCGCGCCTCGCTTTGCGCGATCGCGCATTCTCGGTTTGATTTGCCGTGCAGAAGCCCGCGCCCGCTCCCGTCGTCCCCTCGGTCCGCGCCTGGCAGCGCATGTTGTCGGGGCGCAGGCTCGACCTTCTCGATCCCTCCCCGCTCGACATCGAGATCGAGGATATCGCGCATGGGCTTGCGCGCACGGCACGCTGGAACGGCCAGACGCGGGGCCGGCATATTTTCTCGGTGGCGCAGCACACGCTTCTCGTGGAGACGCTGCTCCTCCTCCATGAGCCTGACGCCTCCGCGCAATTGCGGCTCGTGGCGCTGCTTCATGACGCGGCCGAATATGTAATCGGCGACTTGATCTCGCCGTTCAAGGCGATGCTCTCGCAGGATTACCGGGAAGCGGAGCGGCGTATCATGGCGGCGGTGCATCTGCGCTTCGGCCTGCCGGCCGTGCTGCCGCCGCGCGTGGCGAGGGCGATCAAGCGCGCCGACGCCACGGCCGCCTTCCTCGAGGCCGTCAATCTCGCCGGCTTTTCGCTGGCCGAGGCCAAGCGCTATTTCCCACGCCCCGAGATGCCGACGCCGGTCGACGGCGAGCTGCTCGATCCCTGGTCGGCCGCCAAGGCGACGCGACGCTTCCTCCTGCGATTTTCGCAGATTACCCGAGGAGAGCCCGAATTCGCCAGGTTGGGGCAAAGACCGCGCTGATCGATGGGCGCCCTATCCTTGCCATCGAATTGTCGTGCGAATCGGCGATGGAGAGGCGCCAGTGAGAGGCTTTGAAATGTCCACCCTGCATGTCTGTCCGCTCTCGCGCCTGCACGCCACCGTCGAGGAGACGAGGGCCTCGCATATCGTGACGCTCATCGGCGAGAACACCCTCGTGGAACGGCCGATCTGCATCTCGGCCGATCGCCATTTGTTCATCACGGTCTCCGATATTGCCGAGCCCGCCGAGGGCATGATCCTGCCCGCCGACACGCATGTCGAACAATTGCTCGCCTTCGTGCGCGGCTGGGATCGCGCGGCACCCATGGTGATTCATTGCTATGCGGGGATCAGCCGCTCGACCGCGGCCGCCTTCATCGCCGCCTGCGCGCTCGCGCCTCAGCGCGCGGAGGATGTGATCGCGCGGCGCTTGCGCGAAGCCTCCGCGAGCGCCACGCCCAATCCTCGCCTCATATCGGTCGCCGATCAGCTTTTGTGCCGGGAGGGGCGCATGGTGGCCGCCGTCGCGGCGATCGGGCGCGGCGAGCTCGCGAGCGAAGGCAGGCCCTTCGCGCTGGAGATCGCTTGAACGACACGCTCGGGGACCGCGGACGCGAACGCTGACATCCGGCGTGCCTCACGGCGTCGCCTGAACGAGCTTGCCAGCCCATAAGGGCGGCCCGGAGGGCCGGCCGTTGGGCGAACCGCCCGCGGGCTCGAGCGTGACCGCATAGACGGCGCTCTCGACTACCGAAGGATCATAGCCTGAAAGCGCGGGGCGCACCGTGAAACCCTGATCGGAGACCACGCCCAGCGATTTCGGGGGGCCGAGCTTGTCGTGGATGATCCACAATTCGTAGCTCTTGCCCGGCTGACGCTCGGCCGCGACCGGCCGAACCGTGAGGAGGCGCGAGTTGAGATCAACCTCCACCAGGAAGGCGGGCGAGGCGGCGTCCTTCTGCAGCACGGCAACGAAATTCGAAGCCTCCGGCGGCAGCCCCTTTCGGACCATGTCTTGCCGGACGAAAGCGACGGCAAGCGCGGCGGCGAGCGCGCCGCCGGCCAAGGCCGCGGTTCGCCAACGCCGCAGCCGCCGCGAAAGCTCGATGACCTCGGCGCCCTCTCTATTTTGCCCGAGACGGCCCTCGATGGTGGCTTCGATGCGCGAAAACAAGCCTGCTGGCGGCTCGACCACGGGCGCACTTTCGTCGAGTGGAGCGAGGCGGCGCTCCCAGGCGAGGATCGCGGCATCGAGTTCAGGCTCGCGTAATCGTCGCGCAGCGACGGCCGCGCGCTCGGTGGCGTCGAGCGTGCCGAGCACATATTCGCCGGCCAGGGTCTCGATGTCTTCGGGGTCGCTCATGAGTCGAGACATACCCGAAGCTGCGCAAGCGCGCGATGGAGCCAGGTCTTGATCGTCGGCACGGGCGCACCGAAGCGCGCGGCGAGCGCCTCGCGGCTCAACCCGTGGCAATAGGCAAGCAGCACCATCTGTCGTTTGGGCCGCTCGAGCTTTTCAAGGCAGGCGAGAAGGCGTCCGAGATTCTCGCTGCGCTCGCGTTCGCCGAGCGGATCGGGCGTCTCGGCGTAAGGCTCGAAGCCCTCCGGCAATTCTTCCATCGAAATCGCGGACTTTCGCCGCAATTCGTCGAGCGCGCGGTTGCGGACGATCGTCGCCATCCAGGTAATTGCCGAGGCCTTGGCGGCATCGAATTCACGGGCGCGCTGCCAGATCTTGGCATAAACCTCCTGGAGAATGTCCTCGGCGAGATCGCGTCGCCGCAGGATGCGAAGCGCGATGCCGAAAAGTTTGCCACCGGTCGCGCGATAAAGCGCGGCGAAAGCCGCCTTGTCCTGGCGCGCGACCCGCGCCATCAGCTCACCTATCTCCTCAGAGGTCATGTGTTGCGTCCAGCGCGGCCATGCCGCTCCTTGCGAAAGGCAAGACTAGTGGGAATTCGGGTCGAACGCCAAAAGCGGATCGCCTCGAATTTGGCTCCGCCGCGAATGAGCCGGTTTCGGCATGCAATCCCGGGAGCTTCACGAGTTACGCCCATGTGGCGAGCCCCCGGCTCTCAAGCTGGAGCGCCCGCTCGACGGACGCTCCATGGCTCATTTCGTTTCGCTTGTCCCGATCAGGGCATCATCACGCTATTCACGACATGGATCACGCCGTTCGACTGGAACACGTCCGCGATGGTGATCGTCGCGACATCGCCCTTATCGTCGGTGAGCGTGAGATGGTGATTGCCCTTGCGCATCACGGTGAGGCCGTCCCCTTCGACCGTCTTGAGCATCGCCTTGCCACCGCCCTTGTCGACCATGTCGGCGAGCTCTTGCGCCGAGAGTCTTCCGGGAACGACATGATAGGTGAGAATCTTTGTCAGAGTCGGCTTGTTCTCGGGTTTCACCAGGCTCTCGACCGTGCCGGGCGGCAGCTTCTTGAAGGCCTCGTTGGTCGGCGCGAAGACCGTAAAGGGCCCAGGGCCTTCGAGCGTGTCGACGAGGCCCGCGGCCTTCACGGCGGCGACGAGCGTCGTGTGATCCTTCGAGTTCACGGCGTTCTCGACTATGTTCTTCGAGGGATACATCGGCGCGCCACCGACCGTCACGGTTCTTTCGGCAAAGCCGCGCGTCGAAGACAGCGCAAAACCGGCGGCGGCGAGCGCGAGCGCGAAGCCGGCGAGGCGGATGCTCTTTTCTGAAAGCATGGTGGTTCGTCCTTCCGTTGCCTTGTTCTCCCGTCGCCTTTCCAGGCTCGGGTCACAAAGCTACGAAGGCCGATACGCGAAGTTTCAGCGGGATTGGGTAGCGGGTGGCGCAGCGTGAGCGGTGAGAAGTGAAGAGGGAGAGGGAAAGAGAGCGCGAAAATAGAGGTCTTTTTTGCCCATTCGCTCTTCACTCAACTGACGATCTTCTCCATCTCGGACCAGGCGCGCTTCAAGGCCTCGACATCAAAGCCCTCCGCATGCGCCGCCTCGATCACCGGGCGCTCCTTTCGCGCCACGAGGTCGATCGCATGCGCCAGGCGCCCGATCATGTCGGCGGGCACCACGACCGCGCCATGCCGGTCGCCATGCACGAGATCGCCCGGCTTGACGCGCATGCCGAGCACCTCGACCGGCAGGTCGATGGCGGTGAGATGCACATGCGCATGGCTCGGCATCACCGAGCCCGCGAGCAATTGGAAATCCTTGTCCATCGTGCCGAGGTCGCGGATCGAGCCGTTGGTGATGCCGCCCGCGACCTTGAGGCCGCGATGGATCGCGACCTGCACCTCGCCCCAGAAGGCGGCAAGCCCGCATTCCTCATCCTTGTCCTCGATGACCACGACCGCCGGATGGGGCTTGGCGGCGACGTATTCGTAGTAGGAAAGGCGGCGTGCTTTGATCACCTCGGCCGATTCCTTGGGCGCCGACACGCCGGCGATCGTCGCCGTCCTCGCGTAGCCGACGACCGGCGGCAGGTTGGGATCGGCCGCGACCATGGGCTTGCGCGTGAAGCCCTCGCCGAGACGGCGCCCGGCGATGAGCTCGAGCGCGTTGCAGATGGTCGGCGTATCGACCGAGCGCATCAGGCTCAACAACATGTCGTCGGCTGGCATTCCGGGTCCTTTCGAATGATTCTCGGCAATAAGGCGGGTGAAAGAGACGCGTCGCTAGCTAGAGCGCCGCGGAGGCCGAAGTCCAGGCGCCTCGGATCTCGTTTCGCGCGAAGCTATCCACCCTGCGTCTCCTCGCCATGGCGAAGGATGAGCGGCGTCTGGGCGAGTGCGAAGATGAGGGTGAGCGGCATGGTGCCGAACACCTTGAAATTGACCCAGGTGTCGGTCGAGAAATTGCGCCACACGATCTCGTTGAGCGCGGCGAGCACGAAAAAGAAGATGGCCCAGCGCCAGGTGAGCTTGCGCCAGCCGGCAGGCGTGAGCGTCAGCACCTGATCGAGCACCAGCGGCAAGAGCGGCTTGTCGAGGGCGAGGCCGATCATCAGCACCGCGCCGAACAGGCTGTTGGCGATCGTCGGCTTCATTTTGATGAAGAGATCGTCGTGCAAGGCCAGGGTGAGGCCGCCGAAGACGAAGACCACGACGGCCGAGACGAGCGCCATGATCGGAAGCTTGCGCATCAAGGCGTAGGAGACGGCCAGCACCACGAGGGTGGCCGCCATGAAGATCGCCGTCGCGGCGAAGATGCCGAAGCGGCCGTTGGCGACGAAGAACAGGGCGAGCGGCGCGAAATCGAGCGCGAGCTTGACGAGGGGGTGGACGGGCTTCGACGGCACCATCTTGCGCCTTTCGCATGAAACCCCGCTTTGGAAAAGGCTTTTCCCCTCAGGCAGACGACCCTCGGGTCGACGCCTCCCAATCCGGCGACGAACGAATCGAAGCCTCGGCCGAGCGTCAGGCGCCTGGCTCCGCAGCCTCGTCGCCGGCCGAATCCCTTTTCGTTTTCTCGATGATCGCTCGCGAACGCTGCAAAGCGTCTTGCGTGCGCCTCGTGATTTCCGCCATCTCAGCCCTTATTTTTCTTGCCCGTGCCTGAGACGGCAATCTCCCCTTTGGAAGCCCCGGCTTGTCCTCCATTGCCCCTCTCCCTTTGTGGCGGAAGAGCAGCCACCGCTCCCGCCCAACCATTACGAGAAAGATTTGGGAAGCGATTTTGGGCTTCGCAAGCCGAACAAAATGGGACCTGGGCGGCGGCGCGCTTACGAGGCGTCCGGCGGCGCGCCTCGCGAGCTCCGGCATGGCTCCCGTAACGGGCTTTCGAGGCGGCGGGCTCCCTCCCCGCTACTGGGGGGATGCGTCGAAGGCGAATCGCAGGATGGCGATTCCACGTAAAGCCAGCATGCTCTAAGGCCGCAGCGCGACGATAAACAAGCGCGGAAAGCGCAACAGCACCTTGCCGTCGATGCGCGGCGGGTAGGCTTTTGCCAGGCGGGCGCGGTAGCTTTCGAGGAAGGGCTCCTGCTCCCCTGGCGCGAGCGCCTCGAGGAAGGGCCGAAGCCCCGTGCTCCTCACCCAATCGACGATCGCACGATCGTCCTCGAGCACGTGATGATAGATGGTGTGCCAGATGTCGACGCTCGCCGCGAGCGGCTTCAGGAGGTCGTAATAGATCGCGGGCTCCGGCAAGCGCCCGCGCGCCGCTGCGGCCTTCGCCATGCGCGCCGCCCAAGGCCCTTCGGAAGCGGCCTCGCGCATCAAGGCATGGCTCGGCTCGTCCAGATTGTCCGGCATCTGCACGGCGAGCACCGCGCCGCTCCCGAGGCCGCCGAAAAGGCGCTTCAGCGTCGCGAGATGATCCGGCACCCATTGGAAAACCGCATTGGCGAAGAGGAGGTCCGGCTTCTCCTGTGGCGTCCACACCGAAAGCTCGCCCTTCACGAAGGACGTGCCGGGGAGGCGACGGCGAGCCTCCTCGAGCATGGCGGGGGAGGAATCGACGCCGATGACGCGCGCTTGCGGAAAGCGCTCGACGATCAGCTCGGTCGAATTCCCCGGCCCGCAACCGAGATCATAGGCGAGCTTCGCCTCGCCGAGCGGCACGCGCGCCAGAAGCTCGCGTGAAGGACGCGTCCGATCGTCCTCGAAGCGCCTGTATCGCGCCGCGTCCCAATCGGGCATTCATCATCTCCTTCAAGCGTGATCTCGAGAGGGCGGGACCGGCTTCACGAAAACAGGCGCCTGATCAGGAAGTTAGTGCACGAGTCCTCTTCAGGCGTGACGGGGGCCCTTGGCTCGGCGCGCCGAAAAGCGAGGTGAATAATCGCCCGAGCGCACGCGCCCCGACTCACGGCCTGCGGTTTTGCCGATTGGTGACGAGATCGTCGACGACCGCCGGGTCCGCCAAGGTCGAGGTGTCGCCGAGCGCGTGGTGCTCATCCTCGGCGATCTTGCGCAGGATACGCCGCATGATCTTGCCCGAGCGCGTCTTCGGCAGGCCGGGCGCGAACTGGATGAGGTCGGGCTGAGCGATCGGCCCGATCTCCTTGCGCACATGGGCGAAGAGCTCCTTGCGCAAGGCTTCGCTCGCCTCGACCCCTTGCATCAAGGTCACATAGGCGTAGATGCCCTGGCCCTTGATGTCATGCGGGTAGCCGACGACGGCCGCCTCGGCGACTTTTGCGTGGAGGACGAGCGCCGATTCCACCTCGGCGGTCCCAAGTCGATGGCCCGAGACGTTGATCACATCGTCCACGCGTCCGGTGATCCAGTAATAACCGTCCGCGTCGCGACGGCAGCCATCGCCGGTGAAATACTTGCCGGGAAAATTCGAGAAATAGGTCTGCACGAAGCGTTCATGGTCGCCGAACACCGTGCGCATCTGGCCGGGCCAGGAATCGGCGATGACGAGATTGCCTGTCGCGACCCCTTCCTGCACCTTGCCTTCGCCATCGACGATCTCGGGCTTGACGCCGAAGAACGGCAAGGTCGCCGAGCCCGGCTTCAGCTTCGTCGCCCCCGGCAAGGGCGTGATCATGATGCCTCCCGTCTCCGTCTGCCACCAGGTGTCGACGATGGGGCAGCGGCCACCGCCGACGACGCGGTGGTACCATTCCCAGGCCTCCGGATTGATCGGCTCGCCGACCGTGCCGAGAAGGCGCAGCGAGCGGCGCGAGGTCTTCTTCACCGGATCCTCGCCCGCGCTCATCAAGGCGCGGATGGCGGTCGGCGCCGTGTAGAAGGTGTTGACCTTGTGCTTGTCGATCACCTCCCAGAAGCGCGAGACCGAAGGGTAGGTGGGCACGCCTTCGAACATGAGCGTCGTCGCGCCATTGGCGAGCGGCCCGTAGACGATGTACGAATGGCCGGTCACCCAGCCGACGTCCGCGGTGCACCAATAGATGTCGCCGTCGTGATAGTCGAAGACGTATTGATGCGTCATCGACACGTAGACGAGATAACCGCCGGTCGTGTGCAACACGCCTTTCGGCGTGCCGGTCGAGCCGGACGTGTAGAGGATGAAGAGCGGGTCCTCGGCGCTCATCGGCTCGCAGGGGCAATCGGCCGATGCGGTGCGCGCTTCTTCCTGGTAGATCACGTCGCGGCCCTTCTGCATCGGCACCGCCGCGCCCGTGTGGCGCACCACGATCACGCTTTTCACCCCGCCGGCCTTGGCGCAGGCTTCATCCGCATTCGCCTTGAGCGGCACCTTGCGGCCGCCGCGAAGCCCCTCATCGGCGGTGATGAGCACGCTCGATTTGGCGTCGGTGATGCGGCTTGCGAGCGAGTCCGGCGAGAAGCCGCCGAACACCACCGAATGGATGGCGCCGATGCGGGCGCAAGCGAGCATCGCATAGGCGGCTTCCGGGATCATCGGCAGATAGATGGTGACGCGGTCCCCTTTCTTGACGCCGTGGCGCTTGAGCACATTGGCGAAGCGGCAAACCTGTTCGTGGAGCTCACGATAGGTGATCTTCGCGTCGTCCTTCGGGTCGTCCCCTTCGAAGATGATGGCGGTCTGGTCACCGCGTTTGGCGAGATGGCGGTCGATGCAATTATGCGCCACGTTGGTGACGCCGTCCTCGAACCATTTGATCGAGACCGGGCCCGGCCCAAACGAGGTGTTCTTCACCTTGGCGAAGGGCTTCGTCCAGTCGATGCGCTTGCCATGCTCGCCCCAGAAGGCATTCGGGTCCTTCAGCGAGGCCGCGTACATTTTCCCATAGTGCTCGACATTGACGAGGGCGCGTTTTGCGGCCTCGGCCGGCACCTCGTAGATCTTGTCGGTCATCTCATCCTCCCACGCGCAGGCGACGCGGCGATATCCGCGCCATTATCGGACGGCTCGCAAAGGACGCAAGGCTGGAGACGGCAATCCAAACGACATCGCCAATAAGGGCATTCGCCGGCTTGAGATTTCCGCAGAATATCCTCATTATATGGATAATCCGTATAACCTTCGAGAGTGAACATGACCCGGACCACGGCGGTCGAATTCCAACGGAAATTCGGCGAATTCCAACATCAGGCGCGACGCGAACCGGTGGAGATCACCCGCCATGGAAGGCGCGAATGGGTGCTGATGTCATCCGATCATTTTGACTGGCTGACGGCGGCCGCGCGGCGGAGCTTCCGAACCGTCGATGCCGCCCCGGCGGTCGTCGATGCGGTGCGGCGCAGCGAAATGGAGCCCGAGCACAGGCATCTCGACGATTTGCTGAAGTGAGGCTCCCAGGTGCTGCCAGAGCCGAAGCCCGGATTGGTCATCCGCTATGACTATTTGTGGACCCATGAGGCTGCGACCGGCCGGGAGCAAGGAAAGGACCGCCCTGCCTGCCTCGTCGCGGCGACCGATGCTATCGCCAGCCCGAGGTTCGTCGTCATCCTGCCCATTACGCATACGCCACCCCTCGGGGATGCGATCGGGGTCGAAATTCCCGCGAAAGTGCGCCAAGCCGTTGGCCTCGATGACGCGCCCTCTTGGGTGATCGTCTCCGAGCACAATGTCGACCTATGGCCGAATGGCGGCCTTTCGCCCGTGCCGAGCCGGCCGGGCGTATTCAGCTACGGTTTCCTTCCGCCTGGATTGTTCGCGCGCATCAAGGAGAAATTCCTCGAGCTTGGCCAGAAAGCTGGCAAAAGGTTCACAGGTGACCGACGACCGCCGGATGGACTGAGCGGCTAGCGCGGAACCATCAGGGCTCCGCGTCCCACTCGACTTCGAGGCTTACCGAAAAGCTCTGCATCATCCCGTTGGCATTGCCAGCCGCGGCGCTGGCCGCCAAAATTTCCGAAAATTGATTAGCCTGCGCATCCCGAACGGATCGCACTCCGCCGAGCTTGAGATGCACGCGCTCGGCCTCCATCCGAGCGAGACGTTCAGCTTCGTCAAACGCTTTCCGACGCGCTTCATCGAGCGAGTCTTTCGGTTCCGCGACGAAAAAAGCAATCGTCGGCACATGGTTGTCGGTATTGTCCCCGATGACGTCCACGAGCGCACCGAGATTTTCGAGATCACGCGTCTTGATGGTCACCGTGGTCGCCACCTGAAAGCCGTCCCTTTTTGGTTGCACGCGCACCGGCTGCGTCATCTGCGAGGACACGAGATTCGGAGAGGCGAAGCGCGGGGTGAATTGCGGGGACGCCATGGTGATGTCGGCTTCGGAAATGCCCACCCCGCGAAGCGCCTCGACGAGGCGTTTTAATTTCAGCTTCTGCGTGGCCATTGCGTCCTGAGCGAAGCTGCCCTCGCTGTTCACAGCGACCACGATCCGCGCCGAATCAGCCTCAGCCGAAACGGTTCCCCTACCAGTCGCGGAGAACGTGCGCCCTGAGGGATGAGAAGGTGCAGGCTCGTCAGCCAATGCGAACCGGCCAGCAAGACAGGCGACGGCCAGGAGCGAGATTGCGAGGAAATTTTTGGGGCGAATCAAGCGGGCCTCCCGCATGCTGGGTTTTCTTCGAGGCCGCGCGGATTTGCGCGACCTGGCCATGCGCGCTCTAGCCGAGGACGCGCGCGCGATACACCGGTGTGGCCGGTAATCGCGACAATTTGAAGAGCCGATCGAAACGAAAGCTATGCGCGAGGCCCCCATCAAATGTATCGCATTTGCATATGCAAATGCCTATTTGAAGGCGGCGCGATATCGAATTCGACGGCTTCGATTGGGACCGGGGCAACCGGGAGAAATGTCAGAAGCACGGCGTTTCCATCCGCCAAATCGAAGAGTTGTTCCGAGGCTTCGTGTTGGTTGGGCCTGATGTCCGGCACTCGGCGGCTGAGGAACGCTTTCGCGCTATTGGAAGGGCGCTTTCACTTGGCGTCTGCGGGGCAAGCAGCGGCTGATCCGCCCCGCGAGCGCCCGCTACATGCATCTGAAGGAGGTCGCAGCCTATGAAAAAAAGTTTCCCATACTGAGAACGGATGAGGAAGCCGAGTACTTCGTCGCGACCGCGGATCTTACCGAATACGACTTATCGGACATGGTGCCGATGCGGTTCGAGCTCCGCCCCAAGGACAAATCGGTGAGCCTGCGGCTGCCCGAGAAGCTACTCACGGCCGTGAGAAGCCGCGCGAAGCGCGTGGGGATTCCCTATCAGCGCTTCATCCGCATGGCGCTCGAGCAGGCGGTGCAAGAGCCGATCCGGAAAGGCCGCGTCGGATAGGAACGGATCCGCTCTCGTCCGAAGAAATCGCCTCCGGTTTCGGCCGCGCTCAGACGCCGAAAGCGCCGATGATGAGCCCCTCCACGACGAGGACGCCGAGCCAATGGATGGAATCGATCGCGGTGAGCGCGAGCTTGCGGCCCGCATAAGCATTGTTGACCGCGATCGTCGTCACTACGAAGCCGAGCCAGAGGAAAAACGCCGAGATGGCACCGTTTAGGACCGTCACCTGACCGGGTCCGAGATGGCCGAGAACGCCGGCGAGCGCCCAGGCCATGATGAGTTCGGCTACGAAGGTGAGGATGAAGGGGAAGGGCGACATCTTGCCGTCCGGCCCCTTGAGCCCGGTCTCGGTCGTGCCGAGAGCGGTCGTCCAGCTTTTGCCGAGGATGCCGTAATAGGCCGAGCCGAACGCGAAGGCACCGATCGCGGCGATGAAGACGGCGAGATAATTCAAGCCGGCAAAGACCATGGATTTCCTCCCCAGCGAAGCTTTTGCCGATTAAGGTCTCGTGTCATCGTGGTGACAAGTCAAGCGGGTCATATCGAAGTGGGGATCGCCGTGAAAGGTTAAGTATTTCCAGCCCGCATCCGGCCGCCCGCCTCTTCTTGGAAGCGTGTCAAAACGGTTGGCCTCGAGATTGCACGCAGAGCGCCGGCAACCGGGCGATTTCACCCAAGCCTTTGCACCTGGGTTTCAGGATGAGAAGCGGCGCAATATATTCAGGACCTCGCATCATCGGCCGGCCGAGCGATGCTTCGGCGGGTCGTTCCTGAGGGATGGCCGCCATGAGCGACACTTTCTTCGGCGACCTCCTCGCCAGCATCGCGGATCGCGGCCGCTCTCTCCTGCGGCGCGGGCGTGACCCGCTACGCGCCGGGAGCGAGAGCGATCTCGCCGGGCTTTGCGAGGCGCTGCTTTCCGGCCGCGGCGAAGCCTCGGGCGTCGCGCTCGCGAGCGCGATCCTTGCCGGCTACGAGGCGCTCGCGCCCAAGGCTCGCCTCGCCTTCCTGCACCGGCTCGTCGACGAGTTCGGCTACGACCATCAACGCCTGCTGCTGGCGATCGAGGCCTATCGCGCGGACCCGACGGGCAAGGCAGTGCTCGATCTGCATTCCGCCGCCGAGCCGCGCCGCCAGGAGCTCATCCGCAGGCTCAACCTCGCGCCAGGCGGCACCGCCGCGCTGGTGCGTATGCGCGAGGAGCTGTTGCGCGCGTTGAAGGAAGATCGGGAGCTCGAGGGCGTCGATTCCGACTTTACCCATCTCTTCTCCTCCTGGTTCAATCCGGGCTTCCTGGTGCTGCGGCCGATCGATTGGTCGACGCCCGCCAATATCCTCGAGAAGATCATCCGCTACGAGGCAGTGCACGAGATCGGCACCTGGGAGGATTTGCGCGACCGCCTCGAGCCGCCGGACCGGCGCTGCTTCGCCTTCTTCCACCCCCAGCTCGTGGACGAGCCGCTGATCTTCGTCGAAGTGGCGTTGACGACGACGGTTTCCGGCACGATCGGTGAGCTTCTCGCCGAGGACCGGGTTCCGATCCCGGCCTCGGAAGCCACCACGGCGGTCTTCTATTCGATCTCGAATTGCCAGGACGGTTTGCGCGGCATTTCCTTCGGCAATTTCCTGATCAAGCAAGTGGTGGAGAAGCTCAAGCGCGATCTGCCGCGGCTTTCGGCCTTCGTCACCTTGTCGCCCGCACCCGGCTTCGCGCGCTGGCTTACCGAAGAGCGAAAGCACGAGGACGGCTCCGGCCTTTCGGCAAGCGAACGCTCAGCGCTCGCCGTGCTCGACAATGAAGATTGGCTGAGGACGGATTTCCCGGCCGAAACCTTGAGGGAAGCGCTGCTCGCCGCCGCCGCGCATTATTTCCTCGAGGCCAAAACCGCCTCCGGGCGTCCGCGCGACCCCGTGGCGCGCTTCCATCTCGGCAACGGCGCGCGGCTCGAGCGGCTGAATTGGCCGGGCGATACCTCGGAGCGCGGGCTTGGCGAAGCCCATGGCCTCATGGTCAATTACCTCTACAAGCTCGACGATATCGAGACGAACCATGAGGCCTTCGCGACGCGCAACGAGGTCGTCGCCTCGAGCCAGGTGCGCCGCTACTTGCGCAAGACCGGCAATGGAAGAGCGGCGGGACGCCGCGGCGCTCTGCCGCGCGTCGCTGCGAACATGTTGCCGGGGGAAGCCAATGGCGCCGAGCGAAAGGAAAGCGCACAGGAAGGAGGGGCGTGAAGCGTCTCGGTTCGGTAAGGGAGGGTTCTCGCTTTCGCGGCCCATGCGTTAGAAGCAGGAACCGCAAACACGAAAATACGGTTTCCGAGAAAGATCGCGCTGCGCCCACAAGCATCGAGGCTCGCCTTCAATGACGTCGAACCATCTCTTCAGCTTCATCCGCGAAGCGGCCGCGCTGCATGAGCGCCCCTTCCTCCAGACCCCTCGAGGACGCAAGCTCACCTATGGCGACGTGCTCGCGGGCAGCGCCCGTTTCGCCCATGCGCTCACGGGTTTGGGTGTCGCGCCCGGAGACCGGGTCGCGGTGCAGGTGGAAAAATCACCCGAAGCGCTGCTTCTCTACCTCGGTTGCGTCAGGGCCGGCGCGGTGTTCCTGCCGCTCAACACCGCCTACACGACGGCGGAGCTCGACTATTTCATCGGCGATGCCGAGCCTTCGCTCATCGTCGGCGATCCGACGAAGCACGAAGCCTTCAAGACCCTTGCGAGCAAGCCCAAGGTCCGCGCCGTCGAAACGCTCGACGCCGAGGGCAAAGGCAGCATCGCCGCCAAGGCCGCGCAAGCGCCCTCCGATTTCGAGGATGTGGCGCGCGCCGCGAAGGATCTTGCCGCCATCCTCTACACCTCGGGCACGACGGGCCGTTCCAAGGGCGCAATGCTCTCGCACGAAAATCTCGCCTCGAATGCGAAAACCCTCGCGCGCTATTGGCGCTTCACCGAGGACGACGTGCTCCTGCACGCCCTGCCCATCTATCATACGCATGGGCTTTTCGTCGCGACGAACACCATCCTCTTCAGCGGCGCCTCGATGATCTTCATGGCCAAGCTCGACCCCGACGAGCTTCTCCGGCACATATCGCGCGCGACCGTCATGATGGGCGTGCCGACCTTTTATACTCGGCTCTTGCGGCACCCGGGCCTCACCGGCGAGGCGACGCGGCACATGCGGCTTTTCGTTTCGGGATCGGCCCCGCTCCTCGCCGAGACCCATCGCGAGTGGCAAGAGCGCACCGGCCACGCCATTCTCGAGCGCTACGGCATGACCGAGACCAATATGAACACCTCGAACCCTTACATCGGGGAGCGCATCGCCGGCACGGTCGGCTACCCGTTGCCCGGCGTGACGCTGCGCATCGCCGAGCCCGAGACCGGTGCTGCTCTGCCGAAAGGCTCGATCGGTGTCATCGAGGTGAAGGGGCCGAACGTGTTCTCGGGCTATTGGCGCATGCCGGAGAAGACGGACGCCGAGTTCCGCAAGGACGGCTTCTTCATCACCGGCGACCTCGGGAAGATCGACCAAAAGGGCTATGTCCATATCGTCGGGCGCGGCAAGGACCTCGTCATCACCGGCGGGTTCAACGTCTATCCGAAGGAGGTCGAAGCGGAGATCGATGCGATCCCCGGCGTCGTCGAAAGCGCCGTGATCGGCTGTCCGCACACGGATTTCGGGGAGGGCGTCACCGCCGTCGTGGTGAAGCGCGAAGGCGCGGCGCTCGACGAAAAGGCCGTGCTCAAGGCGCTCGACGGCAGGCTCGCCAAATTCAAGCTGCCGAAACGCGTGCTCTTTGCCGAGGATCTCCCGCGCAACACAATGGGAAAGGTGCAGAAGAACCTGCTGCGCGAGGCTCATAAGGATATTTACGAGCGCTAGAGCACACTACTCGTCCTTATGGGACTTGGATTGCCGCATTTGTCAAAACCCCTCTAAAGCCCTATCTGTTTTTGTTCCTGCGCTGCCGAAAGGCATCAGGCTTTCAAGACCTCGCAAGAGGCGACCGTGCAAAAGGGCGATTCCAAGCTCACCGCACGGTCTTGATTTTTGCGCCAGCGTCTTGGCCTTGAAACCCCGCCCTTTCGGCGGGGTTTTTTGCTCGCGGGCTTAGCCTCGGAAGCAGCCGCTTCGCGCCCGACCGGCTCCGGCCAGCAGAGCCCGATTTCGGTGGCCCGCCATTTGGGATGCCGCCATAATCGACGCATGCTCGATATCGTCCTCATCCTGGCCGTATTCGCGGCCTTGCTGGTGGTCGTGGCGGTGAGCCAGCCTCTCGCGGCACGCCTGCGGCTTTCTCCGGTCGTGCTTCTCGCCATGATCGGCGTCGCGATGGGGGCCGTGTCGAGCGTTCTTCTGCACACACCGCTCTCGCCCCGCTTCGGCGAGACGGCGAAGCTCTTCGCCGATCTCCCGGTCGGCTCGGAAACCTTCATCTATGTCTTCCTGCCGCTTCTTGTGTTCGAGGCCGCGCTCACGAGCGATGTACGGCGCATGCTCGATGATGCGGCCCCTATCCTGATGCTCGCGGTCGTCGCGACGCTCGTCACGAGCGCGATCGTCGGCCTCGCCTTGTGGCCGCTTGCCGGCGTGCCGCTCGTCATCTGCCTTCTTCTCGGCGCCGTGGTCGCGACCACGGATCCCGCGGCCGTGATCGCGGTTTTCCGCGATGTCGGCGCGCCCGCGCGCCTCACCAGACTGGTCGAGGGAGAAGCTCTCCTCAACGATGCGGCCGCGATCGTGCTTTTCGTCGTCCTCCTTGGCATGGTCGCGCCGGGGCACGAGCCCGATGTTCTCGGCGGGGCGGTCGAGTTCGTCGTCTCCTTCATCGGCGGCGCCGCGTTCGGCGCGCTCGCTGGCCGTGTCCTGCTCCAGCTCATCCCTTGGGGGCGCGACGATCGGCTCGCGGAGGCGACGCTGACGGTCGCCTTCGCCTATCTCATCTTCATCGTGGCCGAGCGGTTCTTCCACGTGTCGGGCGTGGTGGCGGTGCTTTCGGCAGGCTTGATCGTGAGCGCCTTCGGGCGGGCGCGCATCACCCCTGAGAACTGGTCCTTTCTCATCAATCTCTGGGCGCAGATCGCCTTTTGGGCGCATTCGCTCGTCTTCCTTTTGGCATCGATGCTGGTGCCGCGGCTTCTCGTCGACATGGAATGGCGCGATCTTGCACTCGTGGCGGCGCTCATCATCGCGGCATTCGCCGCAAGACTGCTCGAGCTCTTCCTGCTTTTGCCCGTGTTGAGCTTCTTGCGGCTCACGCAGCCGATCAGCACTTCCTTCAAGCTCGCCATCGCCTGGGGCGGCTTGCGCGGCGGCTTGACCTTGGTGCTGGCGCTAGCCGTCACCGAAAACCCACTGCTGCCGCACGAGGTGCAACGCTTCATCGCCGTGCTCGCGACCGGCCTCGTGCTGTTCACCCTCCTCGTCAACGGCACCACCTTGCGCCAGGTGATCCATCTGCTCGGGCTCGACCGGCTTTCCGCCGTCGATCAAGTCTTGCGCGATCGGGTGCTGGCGCTCTCCTACGCCGAGATGGGCGAGACCATCGAGGCGATGGCGCGCGAGCATGGCCTCTCGCCCGCGGCGGCGACAAGCGCGATCGCGCCCTATGAGGCCTGGATCTCGGCCGCGGGCGGCCGCGACGCCGCAAAGCTGGCGCTCACCGATCGCGACCGCCTCGCCGTCAGCCTCGTGGCGCTCGGCAATCAAGAACGCAACATGGCTCTCGACATCCTGGCGCGCCGCGCCGCGTCGCCCGCCACGGTTCAAGCGCTTCTTCGCAACGCCGAAGCCCTCGTCGAGGGAGCGAGAAGCGACGGGCGCCTCGGCTACAAGCGCAGCGCCGAGGCCGCGCTCGCCTTTCCGCTCTCCTTCCGCTTCGCTTATTTTCTCTACCGGCGTTTCGGCATCGTGCGTTTTCTTGCAGATCGCCTGGGTGACCGCTTCGAGATGCTGCTCGTGACGCGGCTCTTGATCCAGCAGCTCGCCGGCCCGAGCGCCGCCCGCTCGCGCTCGATCTTCGGCGAGCGCGTGATGGGCCTGATGAGCGCCATGCTCCGAGCTCGCCTCGAGAGAACGACGGCCGCGCTCGACGCGCTGCGGCGGCAATATCCCGAATATGCCGCGGCTCTCGAAGCTTTGTTCTTGCGCCAATCGGCGTTGCGGCGCGAGATGGGCCACTACCAGGCCTTGTTCGAGGAAGGCCTGATCGCCTCCGAGGTCTATGAGGATCTGAAGAGCAGCGTCGCGGTCGCGCGAAGCGCCGAATCGCGCCCGCGTTTCGATCTCGGCCTCGACACGAATCGGCTGATCCAGCGTCTCGAGCTGTTCGCCGGCCTCGATGATCGGCAGCTCGAGCGCGTAAAGAAGCTTCTGCGCCCTCGCTTCACCGTGCCCAATGAGGTCATCGTGCGCAAAGGGGAGCGGGGCGATGCGGTGTATTTCATCGCCTCCGGCGCGGCAGAAGTCGTCCTCGACCACCGGCGCATTCCGCTCGGCAGTGGCGACATCTTCGGTGAGTTGGCGCTGCTGACGGGCCGCAAGCGGCAAGCCGATGTCGTGGCGCTCACCTATTGCCGGTTGCTCGTGCTTCGCAAAACCGATTTCGACCGTTTCATGCGCGACAATCGCGATGTGCGCTTCGCCATCAACCGGATCGCGGAGGCCCGTCAGGCGGTGAATCGGCCAGACGAGGCTGCCGCCGCGTCATAGGTCGTCGTCGATCGGTGGCGTGTCCGGACCGCGGATGGCGAGCGCGTCCTTCGCCGCCGTGCCGACGCTCTCCCACCGGCCGCGAAGCGAAATGAGCGCGCCTTCGATCCACCCCTTGTCGATCAGAGCCGTGGCACGCTCGCGCCCGCGAGCAATCGCGGCCGCGATTTTTCCTTCATCAAGCGCGCCAACCTCGACCACGACCGGGATATCCCGAAGGTCGCTGTCGGGATCGAGCGCGCGCGCCGGCTGGCGGCGGATGGCGGGATCATCGACATCGACCGCATTGGCGATCATCGTCGCGGCCGCGTCCGCAGCGGCCGCCGTTCTGGCGAGCACGGTCACGCCATCCGCGATGCCGAGCGAGAAGGAGCGGCCGTGCCGGCCGCTCGTCGCGATGCCGCGCACGGGGCTTTGCCAGCCGATACGAACGAAAGCCCCGGGCCTTGCGGCTCCAGCGTGCGCGAGCTCCTCCGGCGAGCGCATGACGCCGACGTTGAAATGCTCACCGGAGGAAAGGTGAAGCGCGATGTCCCCGCCATTGTTCACGAAGGCGCGCCGCAAGGGCGCGGCCTCGACCATCGCGGCAAGCACCGCCTCGGCGACCGCGCCGGCGACCGCGACCATCGGCGTCACGAAGACTTCGCGATAGGGCCAAGCTGCCTCGGCCATGCGGCGCGCGATGGGACCTTGCAGCGGCGGAGGTATGTCGCCGAGCCGACGGCGCAGAAATTCAAGCTCCGCTACGAGCTCGCCGAGGAGCCCGTTGAAACGAAGCCGCGCCGCTTCCTCGGCGCGCCGCACCGCGTGCTTCTCCCCTTCAGCCTTGATGATGAGATCGATCGGGCCTTCGCTGAGATGCAGCCGCCCCGAGGAGAGGCGCCCGGCGATCGGCGGATCGCGAAAATCGTCACGCACCCGCATGACCCGGGAATATGCCGGGGATCGTCGCGGCAAGCTCACGCGCCCGGCGCTGTGGCTTCCCTTGATCCCTCAACCCATCTCGTTTCGCTGCACCGGTCACTTGCCGGGCATCGCGATGCCGAGCCTCGCGAGAACCGCTTGCGGCGACGCGTAAGCCTCTTGAAAATCGGCGCTCCAATAACGCAGATCCGCGATGTCGATGCGCTCGCCCGTGACCGCGCAGCGCACATAGGCGCCGGGGCGAAGCACGCGGAATTCCGCGTCCCCGTAATCGAGGACGGCCTCGCCCGGTTGCGGCACATGCCGATCCATCTTGTTCATCGAAAACCTCCGGCGAGGGCGGCGATCATCGCGATTACATAGAGCCGGATGCGTATAGAGGGAACCGGCACTTTCGTTCTATCTATTTATTTCTCGGCGCTCTTCCCGGAAAGGCCTTTGTGCCTTCACTCGAAAAGCGAGGGCTCGGCATCGTCGGGCGCGCGCGAGCTTCGCCGGCGCGGCCTTGCGCCTGAAGCGGGGCCGGCGGCGATCGCGCCGATCTTCCCGTCGCTGAATTCGATGGCGAGCGCTTGCCCGGTGGCGATCTCGGCGGCGGTGTGCAACGGGCGCCCCGCCGCGTCCTGGACGAGGGCGTAGCCGCGCGCCAGCACGCGCCGATACCCCACGCTTTCGAGAAGCTGGCCGAGGCCCTCGAGCCTTGCGCGATGGGCCGCGAGCGATTTGCGCATGCACTGATCGTGACGCGCGCTCAGGCTTTCGAACTTCGCCCGCGCGAGCGCGTTGGCGTCGCGATGGCGCCGCAAACCGGCGCCGAAGACGACGGCGAGCTGCCGCACCACATGGCGGAGATGCCGGCGCCCCTCGTTGATCAGCTGGGCTTCGCGCAGCGGCAACTGCCGCGCAGTCTCTTTCAGGCGCTGGCGAAAGGTCGCGAGCAGGGCGGCCGGCGAACGGCTCGCCATCTTGCGGGCAAGCTCGGCGAGGCCGTTGCGGCGCCGTTCGATCTGCCGTTCCGCCGCGCGGCCGAGCGCCAGCACGCAGGCGTCGAGGCGCTGGCGCGGCACCGAAAGGAGCCGATCGCGCGAAGGCAGCGCTCGCGCCGTGCCGACGAGCTCGCCGCGCTTTCGCTCCTTGTGGCGAAGCACGCCCGAGGCGAGGCGCCCTGCAAGCGAAGCGAGCCCGGCGACGAGCTCGGCGCGCACCGGCACGGCGATCTCGGCCGCGCCCGTCGGCGTCGGCGCGCGCCTGTCGGCCACGTGATCGATGAGCGTCCAATCCGTTTCATGGCCGACGGCGGAAATCAGCGGGATGGCGCTTTGCGCGGCCGCGCGCACCACCACCTCCTCGTTGAAGCCCCAGAGATCCTCAAGCGAGCCGCCGCCTCGCGCCACGATGATCAGGTCCGGGCGCGGCATCGCGCCCCCGATCTCGAGGGTGTTGAAGCCTTGGATCGCGGCCGCGACCTCGGCCGCGCAACCTTCCCCTTGCACGCGCACGGGCCAAAGCAGGACAGGTCGCGGAAAGCGATCGGCGAGCCGATGCAGGATGTCGCGGATCACGGCGCCCGTCGGCGAGGTGATGACGCCGATGACGCGCGGCAGATAAGGAAGGGGCTTCTTGCGCGCTTCATCGAAGAGGCCCTCGGCCGCGAGCTTCCTGCGCCGTTCTTCGACGAGCGCCATCAAGGCGCCGATGCCTGCGGGCTCCAGCCTGTCGATGACGATCTGATATTTTGATGAACCCGGAAAGGTCGTGATCCGCCCCGTGGCAATCACCTCGAGGCCTTCCTGAGGGAGAAACTTCAGCCTTGCGGCCGTGCTCTTCCAGATCACGGCCTCGAGGCGAGCGTTCTGATCCTTCAGCGAAAAATAGCAGTGGCCGGAAGCATGCGGCCCTTTGAAGCCCGAGACCTCGCCGCGCACGCGCACCTGGCCGAAGGCGCTCTCGATCGTGCGCCTGAGCGCGCCGGAAATTTCCGAGACGGAATATTCGACGAGATTGCTGGCATGAACGTCGGACACGGCATGCCTATGCCCGCAAGCGATGGCGCCAACAAGGCGCAAAGCCTCGACGCCTCACGCGGCCTCTCCCTCGAGGCGCTTCAGCGCGCGAGCGCGCCCGATGAGGGGCAGGAGATGCGCCATGTCCGGCCCGTGATCGAGACCCGTCAAGGCGCGCCGCAAGGGCATGAACAAGGCTCGCCCCTTGCGGCCGGTCTTCTCCTTGAGGGCCGATGTCCAATCGCGCCAGCTCGCTTCGTCGAGGTCCCTTGCGGGCAAAGCAGCGACGGCTTCGGCCAGGAAGTCGCGGTCGCTCTCCTCGATCGCCGGCGGCGTCGGCGCCGCAACGACGCGCCACCATTGCGCCGCATCCGCGAGCCTCTCGCAATTGCCGCGGATGGCGAGCCAGAAGTCTTCGCCGCCATCGATGCCTTGCGCGAGGAGCCGTTCGGCGACCGCCGCATAAGGCGTCTTGTGCAGCAATCTCGCGTTGAGCGCCGCAAGCTCATGCTCGTCGAATTTGGCGGAGGCGCGAGAGACCTTGTCGAGCGAGAAATGCCCGGCAAGCTCTTCCATGCTCGCCACGGGCTGCAACGCCTCGGAGGTGCCGGTGAGCACGGCGAGCGCCGCGACCGCCATGGGCTCGATGCCGGCCTCGCGCAAGCCGCGCAAGGAGAGGTGGCCGAGGCGCTTCGACAACCCCTCTCCGCTCGCGGTGGTGAGGAGGTTGTGATGCGCGAAGGCGGGCGCCGAGGCGTCGAGCGCAGAGAAAATCTCGATCTGAACCGCCGTATTCGTGACGTGGTCCTCGCCGCGAATGACATCGGTGATGCGAAGCTCGACATCGTCGACGACGCTCGTGAAAGTGTAGAGCGGCTGGCCGTCCTCGCGGATGAGCACGGGGTCCGAGAGCGACGCCGTGTCGATATGGGAGGGGCCGCGCACGCCATCCTGCCAGGAGACGACTTGTCCCGAGAGCTTGAAGCGCCAGTGCGGGCGGCGGCCTTCGGCCTCGAGCCGCGCCCGATCGTCCGCGGTGAGCCGCAAGGCCGCGCGGTCATAGACTGGCGGTGCGCCGCGCTGAAGCTGGCGCTTGCGGCGCCGATCGACCTCTTCGGCGGTCTCATAGCAAGGATAGAGGAGCGCCTTTTGTTTCAGCGCCTCGGCCGCCGCCGCATAGCGGTCGAGCCTGTCCGATTGGCGCGCCGTCTCGTGCGGCGAGATGCCGAGCCAGGCGAGGTCCTCGATGATGGCGCGCTCATATTCGGGCTTCGAGCGTTCGCGATCCGTGTCGTCGAGCCGCAGGAGATATCGCCCGCCGGTTTTCAACGCGGTGAGCCAGTTGAACAAGGCCGTGCGGGCATTGCCGATGTGGAGAAATCCGGTCGGCGAGGGAGCGAAACGGAGCTTCGGCGCGGTCATGTGGCCCTTATGGCAGAGAGGCACGCCGATCGCCAATTCGCCTGAAGCGTTCCAACCTCGTCATGGCCGGGCATCGGCCCGGCCATCCACGACTTTCCCTTGGTTGGGTGGGGAAGAAAGGCGTGGGTCACCGGACCGATCCTCGGAATAAATCCGAGGACGGTGATGACGCGTGGGCGTAATCGCGAAAGCCGTTGGTGATCGGATAGCGCCGATCGCGCCCGAAATTCTTGCGCGTCACCTTGGGTCCTGGGGCGGCCTGGCGACGCTTGTATTCGGCGAGATACAAGAGCCGCTCGATCTTGCGGACGACCTCCCCATCGAAGCCCTTGGCGACGAGATCGCGCGCGCCCATCTCCTGCTCGACGAGGCCGTCGAGAATCGCATCGAGCACCTCGTAAGGCGGCAGCGAATCCTCATCCTTCTGGTTTTCGCGAAGTTCCGCGCTCGGTGCCTTCGCGAGGATGCCGGGCGGGATGACTTCGCCATCGGGTCCTTTCGCGATCCTCGGCTTCCAGCGGTTTCGCAAGGCACAAAGCCTGAAGACTTGCGTCTTGTAGAGGTCCTTGATCGGGTTGAAGCCCCCATTCATGTCTCCGTAAAGCGTCGCGTAGCCGACCGAAATTTCGGATTTGTTGCCCGTGGTCACCAGCATCGAGCCGAATTTGTTGGAGATCGACATCAAGATGACGCCCCGCGCGCGGCTTTGCAGATTTTCCTCGGTGACGTCGGAAGCGCGCCCTCGGAAGAGCGGCGACAACGCCGCCTCGAAACCTTCGACGGGCGGCGCGATCGGGACGATGTCGTAGCGGACCCCGAGGCGCTTAGCGCAGCTTTGCGCATCGTCGAGGCTTGCTTGCGAGGTGTAGCGATAGGGCAGCATCACGCAATGAACGCGCTCGGCTCCGAGCGCATCGACCGCGAGCGTCGCGGCGAGCGCCGAATCGACGCCGCCCGAAAGCCCGAGCACGACGCCCGGAAAGCCGTTCTTCTCGACGTAATCGCGAAGCCCGAGAAGGCAGGCGGTGTAGTCGGCCTCGTCGCCCTCGATGATCGGCGCGCGCGGCCCTTCGCTCAGCACCCAGCCTTGAGTCTCGCGGCGGTAGCGCAGAATCGCGACCGCCTCCTCGAAAGCCGGAAGGCGTGCCGCGAGCTCGCCCTTCTGGTCGAGCGCGAAGGAGGCACCGTCGAAGACGACCTCGTCCTGCCCGCCCAGCTGATTGAGATAGACGAGCGGCATTCCGGTCTCGCGCACCCGATCGCGCACCACCTCGATGCGCTCGGCCACCTTGTCGCGCCAATAAGGCGAGGCGTTCGGCACGAGAAGGAGGCTCGCCCGCGTGTCTCGGAAACAGGAGAGGAGACCCGTCCCCCAGATGTCCTCGCAGATCGGAATGCCGATCTCGACATCGCGAAACATGATGGGAAGCGGCGGTGGCCCTGGCGTGAACACCCGCTTCTCGTCGAAGACCCCGTAATTCGGCAGATCGACCTTGAAGCGAACGGCTTCAACCTTACCGCGCCGCAACAACGCATAGGCGTTGTAGAGCTTGCCCGCTTCCGCATAAGGCAAGCCCATGAGCATCGCCGGGCCGCCATCGGCCGTATCGCGCGCCAGGCAATCGAGCGCGTCGCGACAGGCTTGCTGAAAGGCAGGCTTCAAGACGAGATCCTCGGCCTGGTAGCCCGAGAGATACATCTCGCTGAACAAGACGATGTCGGCCCCCTGCCGCGCCGCGTCGGCGCGCGCGGTGCGCGCCTTGGCGAGATTGCGGGCGACATCGCCGACCGTCGGATTGAGCTGCGCGAGCGCGATCTTAAGCTCGCTCGTGGGATGCGGCGTCATGCGCCTTCAATATCAGGTCGAACCCGCCAAGCCCAGAAAGGCCCCGCCTTCCCTTCTCCCACGCTCTTCGCGGGAGAGGGAGGTGGCTAACCATCGGCGCTTGGCCCATGGCGGAATTGACAGTTTCGGTGCTTCGCCCCATGCCGCTTCGCCGCCGGAGACCGCCTCATGGACATCCTCGCCTCCATCCGCAAATTGCTCGTCCCCGTCCATCGGGAAGGCTATGTCTTCATTTTGGCCGGGCTTGCGGCGATGCTCGTCCTGGGATGGGTGTGGCAGCCCTTGTTCTGGCTATGCGGCCTCGTCACCGCATGGATCATCTATTTCTTTCGCGACCCGCCGCGCGTCACACCCCTCGGCGAGGGGTTGATCGTGTCGCCGGCGGACGGAAGGGTGAGCGCGGTTGCCCGCGCCGCGCCGCCGCCGGAGCTCGGGCTTGGCCCGGCCCCGCTCATGCGCATCTCAATCTTCATGAGCATTTTCGACTGCCATGTGAATCGCGCGCCCGTGGACGGGCGCATCGCGAAGATCGCCTATCGGCCGGGGCTTTTCCTCAACGCCGACCTCGACAAGGCGAGCGAGGACAATGAGCGCAACGCGCTTTTGCTCGAGACGCCACAAGGGCCGATCGCGGTGGTGCAGATCGCGGGCCTCATCGCGCGCCGCATCGTGACCGCCGTCACGGAAGGCGAGAGCCCGCAAGCCGGCGAGCGCATAGGCATCATCCGCTTCGGCTCGCGCGTCGATGTCTATCTGCCCGACGGCTTCCAAATTCTCGCGGGCGAAGGCCAACGCGCTGTCGCGGGAGAAACCGTGCTCGCTTCTTTCGGCAAGACAGCTCCCCTGCGCGGCTTCCGCACTGCGTGAGGTGAAAATCGGCGTGACGGCACTCACGCCGAGGGGGCATGGCGCGAAGGCGCCGATTCGCGCTAGACTGGGGCCTGACGCAAGAAACCGAAGACCGGGTGATCCCGCTTTTCTTTCGAGCCTCGTTCGATAATCTTTCCGCTCATTCCCGCGAAAGCGGGAGTCCAGAATTGAGATGCAAGCCCGGAAAGACCTGGATTCCCGCTTTTGCGGGAAAGAGCGGAGGTGGACGGGCGCAAGAAAGAGACCGCTCGCGGTCTCGGGCCAACCTTCAGGAAGGCGTGACATATTGCGAATGAACGACCCGCGCAGACGCGGTGACTCCTCGGTCGAGGCTCGCAAGAAGCGAGGCCTCCGGTCCGTGCCGCTGCGCGTGCTCATCCCGAACCTGTTGACGCTCTTCGGCCTCGCGCTCGGCCTCACGGCGATCCGTTTTTCCTATGAAGACAGGGTCAATCTCGCGGTGATCGCGGTGGTGGCGGCCGCCGGGCTCGACGGGCTCGACGGGCGGGTCGCGAGATTGTTGCGCGGCACCTCGCGCTTCGGGGCGGAGCTCGATTCGCTCGCCGATTTCGTCAATTTCGGCGTCGCGCCCGCGCTCATCCTCTACGGCAGCCTCTTGCATGCGGCGCGCTCGCTCGGCTGGCTCGCGGCCCTCGTCTTCGCGACCGCGATGGCGTTGAGACTCGCGCGCTTCAACGTCGCGCTCGACGATCTCTCCCGCCCCGATTGGAAGAAGAATTTCTTCACCGGCGTTCCGGCGCCCGCCGGCGCCATCACCGGCATGCTCCCGCTCTATCTTCTCAAGCTCGGCTTCGGCGACGTTCCGGCCTTCGTGCCCTTCTCGGTCGCCTATGTGCTGGTGATCGCCTTCCTGATGGTGAGCGAATTGCCGATCTATGCGGGCAAGTCGCTCGGCACCTCGGTCACGCGGGACAAGGTGCTTTTCGTCTTCCTGGCGATCGTTTTGTTCGTCACCCTTGTCGTCAACTTCACCTTCGTGACGCTCGCGGTGATCACCCTCATCTATCTTTTGCTCATTCCGCTGAGCGTCCGGCGCTATCGCTCGCTCGATCGCGCCTGGAACGAGAGCCGCCTTAGCGGCGAGCCTGCAACGGGCCAGAAGACCTGAGGTTTCTTGGGATCAAGACCGCCAGCCCATCCCACGAAATTGCCAGGAACAGCCGACCGCCTGCCTCGCCTTGCCTAAGTCGAAAGAGCCGTTTTCGTTTCCTCGCGGAAGATTTAAAAAGAAGGTGCAAGCCGCCTCTCTCATTATAGGCGACGAGCTCAAGAGCATGCTGGCTTTTGAGATCGCCAGCATGATCTCAGTAACGAGTGGAGAATGATCCTCTCGGAAAATGGGTTCCATTTTTCCGGATCATGCTCAAGGGCCGGCCTTTGGGCCCCTTAAGGCCGGCCCGCCTTTTTTCAAGATGGATCATCCCTGATGGCTTCGCGCCAAACGCTTGGCGTTCGCCCTGACGCGGCGGCGTGCCGGACGAGAGGCCGCAAGGCCGATCGCCTCAGCCCGGCGCAGGAACTCAGGCAAGCTCTCGCCGTCGAGCATGCCGAGGACAAGGCGGGCAAATTCCTGCTGAGCGCCGATTACGCCGTCGAGCATGGCCGCGAGCTTCTCGCTCGCCATGGCGAGTATCTCCGGATCGAGCTCTTTCTGCGGGGCGATCGCGGCCTTGGCCAGGATCGGGGTTCTGGCCGCGATGATCAGGGCGGCGTCGCGCGTCATGTGAAAAGAGCTGAACAGCGCGACCCAATAGCCAAGGGGCGTGAAAAACATCGGCCTTTGCCCGTTCTCCGGTGGTCTCGAGGGTGAGACTCGGAAAAGCGAACCCGTATTCCGCGCCGCGCAGGAAAATGATGCCGGTGAGGGGAAAGGTGCGCCTTGATCCAGGCCCGATGCCGCAAAAATAGTTTCCATTTTCGCGGTTCATGCTCTAGCGATTGGAGCCGATGTCGGGCGCATGCCGAAGAGGCTGCGCCGTCAACGAAAGGATGTTGATGTCGAAAGAAGAACTTCTGGAATTTCCAGGAATGGTCACCGAGCTCCTGCCGAACGCCATGTTCCGCGTGAAGCTCGAGAACGATCATGAGATCGTCGCCCATACGGCTGGCAAGATGCGCAAGAACCGTATTCGCGTGCTGATGGGCGACAAGGTTCTGGTCGAGATGACGCCTTATGATCTGACCAAAGGCCGCATCACCTACCGCTTCAAGTGATCTCGGCCGAGGCCGGCTTGCGGCCGCGGCGATCAGGCTGAGGATTTTATCGCGTGACCACAGCTCAGAGGCCCTCCCTGATCCTGGCCTCCGCTTCTCCGCGACGCTTGCAGCTCCTCGAACAAATCGGCGTCACGCCCGACCAGATGATTCCCGCCGATCTCGACGAGACGCCCCGCAAGGGCGAGGCGCCGCGTAGCCTTGCGACGCGGCTCGCGCGCGAAAAAGCGGAAGCCGCGGCGAAAATCGCGCGCCTCAAGGGCGATGGCGCAAGCGCGCTCGTGCTCGCCGCCGACACGGTCGTCGCGGTCGGCCGCCGCATCCTGCCGAAGCCCGAGCTCGTCGATGAAGCGGCCGCCTGCCTTCGCCTTCTCTCCGGACGCGCCCATAAGGTCTTCACCGGCATCTGCCTGATCACGCCGAAGAATGCGCGGCGCGAGCGCCTCGTCGAGACGCGGGTGAGGTTCAAGCGCCTTTCGCGAGCCGATTTCGACGCCTATCTCGCGAGCGGCGAATGGCGCGGCAAGGCAGGCGGTTACGCCATGCAGGGCAAGGCCGGCGCCTTCGTGCTGAAACTCATCGGCTCACCCTCGAACGTCGTTGGCCTGCCGCTGCAAGAGACGCTCAATCTCCTCAATGGGGAAGGCTATCCGGTGCATCTCAACTGGCTGAACTCGGCCTGAGCGCAGGCGTTCATCGGCCGACATTCGCGAATTTATCGCGCCAGGCCGGGAGCGCGTCCTTGAACGGCAGCGCGGTTGCTTCATAGACGCCGCGCGCCACGGCGCGCGCGAGGCAGTCGGAGGCAAGAGCGCCGATCTCGACGAGATCGCGATCGGGATCCTGCAAAGAGCATCGCCCGGAAGCGGCCGCAAAGACGATATCCCCGTCGAAGATCGCGTGCGCAAGCCGAAGCCCTTTCGACAGGCCGCCTTGCGCGATGATCGCAAGGCGCTTCGCCTCGGCTTTCGTCAGCACCGCGTCGGTGGCGACGACCGCGATCGTCGTGGCGAATTCGGGCCCGCCCTTCCAGGCAAGCGCTCGATCCTTGGTCTCGAAGCGCGACGGCGAGCCAAGCCCGCCGAATTCATTCCCCTCTTCGAAAGGCGCCGCCCAGAAATGCGGGCCTTCACCGATCACGGCCGAGCCGATGGCGTTGACCACGGCGAGCGCCGCAACCACATGGCCGGAACGCGTGCGCGCGCTTGCCGAGCCTTGCCCGCCCTTGAGGTTCACGGTCGTCGCGCCGAAGCCTGCGCCTGCGCTGCCGAGCGTCAGCTCGGAGCGAGCGCTTTCGCAAGCCGCGTAGGCGAGCTCGCGATACGGCGGATAGCGGTCCCAACCCTTGTCGCCGCCGTTCAGCAAGTCGAAGCAGATGGCTTGCGGCACGATGGGCACGCGCGCCTCCCTCACCGCAAGGCCGCGCCCGTGCTCGCGCAGCCAGGCCTGCGCGCCGGACGCCGCGTCGAGGCCGAACGCCGAGCCGCCCGAAAGCGCGATCGCGTCGATGCGCTCGACGCGCGCTTCGGGCGCTAGGCATTCGAGGTCGCGTCCTGCCGGAGCGCCGCCCGAGACGGAGACGGAAGCGACGATTGGCTCCTCGAAGAGCACGACGGTCACGCCGGAGGCGAGGCGTGCATCATGCGCCGAGCCGACGAGAATGCCCGCGACATCGGTGATGAGGTTTTTCATCACAGGGTTTCCGAGCCGCTCATCGTCGTGAACCCTTTCCGGCCACTGGAAGTGCTCAGAGCGACGCTGTCGGCGCGCCGGGCGGCCGCATGACGAGCACGGAGCATTCGGCATGACGCACGATGTTCGCCGCGTTCGAGCCGATGAGGTAAGTGCTCCAATTCGGACGATGAGAGCCGACGACGATGAGATCGGCCTTCATCCGCGCGGCCTCTTTAAGCACTTCGTCATAGACGCTGCCGAAGGGAGAGACGACCGTGACGCGTCCCTTCGGCAAATCGAGCTTCGCCGCGAGATCCTCGAGCGCCTTGAGGACGGATTTCTCGTCACTGTCGTAATATTCGGCCGGAATATATTCGTTCATGGCGTAAGGCACCGGCGAGCGCACATGGATGAGCCGCAGCGCGGCCCCACTCAGCTTGGCGAGGTCGACCGCCTCGTCGAAGCCCGGCTTTGCGACATCCACCTCGGCGATGTCGACGGGGACGAGAATGCTCTTGAACATCGAAATCTCCTAAACGCGGGTGGCGGAAAGCCGACCGTCGAGAGCGACCCCATCAATCGACCTCTTGCCTTCGACTTTCTGAACCAAGCTCAAGGCGTGGCCCTGGCTTTAGAGGGCGCGATGGCGGCGCGCGAAAGCACCAACGCCTCGCGCAAAACCGCAAGGTCGCCGATCTGGTTCGCG
Source organism: Beijerinckiaceae bacterium (assembly GCA_035949255.1). Classification (GTDB taxonomy): domain Bacteria; phylum Pseudomonadota; class Alphaproteobacteria; order Rhizobiales; family Beijerinckiaceae; genus GAS188. The sequence continues at coordinate 37,023 of DASZIL010000041.1, forward strand.
AGGATCAAGATGAGGGCGGCGTCGAGCTTTCGGCTCTCCTCGTCGGCGAGCCCGCGATGGGCTTCCACGATGAGCCGATAGGCGGCGTCGGGATCGGGAAAACGAGAGGCGGTATCGAGCGGCATGGCAAAGCGTAACGCGTGATGGCCGATCGGCAAAGAGCCGCTCGCGGCAATGGGGCGCGTGGGCAGGCAGGGAACCTTGCGTCGGAACCGCCGATCGAATCCGTCCGGATGAGCCGGCGAACGGCATCAGCCCTTGCCGCGGGCACGGCTCCATGCGGCCTCGATCGCGCTTGCGCTCGCCTGTCGGAAACGAGCCGCCACATGCCCGTCCGGCCGCAGCAGATAGGCCGAGCCTGGCGTCGCATCGTAGCGGGTCGCGAATTGGCTTTGCGCATCGTCCAGCATCGAGGGGTCGCGATCCGTGGCGCTGATGGCGATGGGCTCGATCGACGATGGAATCCGCGGCGGCGCGCCGTCTTCCGCGTAAAGCAAGGTGAAGCGGGGCGCCACGATCTCGGTGAGATAAAGGCTTTCGCCGCCGCGCCGCAGCATCGCATCCTGCATCGCGGCGCCGGGCGGCACGCCGCCGCTCCATCGATCGGTATCGGCTGTCGAAAGCGGCGTGTCATAAGCGCTCGCGCTCGAGAGGCGGCCCGAATTCACCATGCGTTTCGCGAAATCGGCATGGCGCGCGAGCGCGAGCGTGGCGTCACGCAAGTGTGCTTCCTCGGCGCTGTGGGGCGCGATGAAATCCGTCGAGCGGGTCGAATGACGGATATTAGCATCCGCCGCCTGACCGCGCTCGAGGTCATAGCTCGCGATCAGCGATTCCGGCGCTTCTCGCGAGAGCACGAGAGCGAGCTTCCAGGCGAGATTCTCGGCGTCCTGCACGCCTGAATTCGCGCCACGCGCGCCGAAAGGCGAGAGCTGATGAGCGCTGTCGCCGCAGAACACCACCCTGCCGTGCACGAAGCTTTCGATGCGCCGGCATTGGAAGCGGTAGACCGAGACCCATTCGAGATCGAATTCAGCATGGCCGAGCATGGCGGCAAGACGCTGCCGGACGATCTCCGGCCGCTTCTCCTTCTCGGCATCGGCCTTGGGACCGAGCTGCAGATCGATGCGCCAGACATTCTCCGGCTGGCGGTGCATGAGCGCCGAGCGGCCCTCGTGAAAGGGCGGGTCGAACCAGAAGCGGCGCTCGGTCGGCAGGTCGGCGCGCATCTTGATGTCCGCGATCAGGAATTGATCCTCGAAGGTTTCTCCGGCGAATTCGAGGCCGAGCCGCCTCCGCAAGGTCGAGTGCACGCCGTCACAGGCGATCACCCAATCGGCGCGCAAAGCGTAAGGCCCGTCCGGCGTCGCCACGACGAGCTCCACCCCGGTCGCATCGGGCGTGACCTCCGTCACCTCGTTTCGCCAGCGCAATTCGATGCCCGGCAGGGCCGCGGCACGAGCGACCAGGAGGTTCTCGACATGGTACTGCTGGAGGTTGATGAAGGCCGGGCGCTTGTGTCCCCCTTCCGGAAGGAGATCGAACTCGTAAAGAAGGTCCGACCCTTGGAAGACCTTGCCGCGCCGCCAGGTGACGCCCTTCTCCACCATGGGATCGCCGACCCCGAGCCGATCCCAGATCTCGAGCGTGCGCTTGGCGTAGCAGATGCCGCGCGAGCCTTCGCCGATGCGGTCGGCGTTGTCGAGGAGCACGACGGCAACGCCCCGCTGCGCGAGATCGATGGCGAGCGACAACCCGACAGGCCCCGCGCCGACGACTATCACGCGGTGATGAGCGGGCTCACGCCTCTCCTGATCCGGCGAGCGGTGATAAGCGAATTGAAAGAGGTGTTTTCGCTCCGCCATGTGGGTCAGCTATCGCTTGGCGCATGTTCGAAGGCCGGCAGATCTGACCCCGGCTCGCACTCCAGCCCTGGGAGGGCGCGGCAGCCATTGCGCCTTTGAACCTTCACCCTTGCAGCTTTTCCCACATCTCGCGGTCGCGTTCCGCGGTCCAGATCACCGGATGGTCGATCCCGCTCGCCTCGTCAAAGGCCCGCGAGACGTTGAAGGGCAGGCAATGCTCGTAGATGGCAAAATCGCCAAAGCGCTTGTCCATCGCGTCTCGTGTCGCGGCGAAGCATTCTTTCAAGCTCAACCCCTTGGCCACGGACGCTTTGGCGGCGCCGAAGAGCGCTTCGAGAAAGTCGCGGGTCAGGGAAATCCCCTCGTCGACCTTCTGGCGCGTCGGCAAGGCCGCCCCGCGGCCCGGCACGAGCGCGCGTGGCTCGAGCGCGGCGAGGCGTTCGAGTGTTTGCGGCCAATCCTTGAAATGCGCATCCCCGCAATAGCAGGCCGAATGGTATTCCACGAGATCGCCGGAGAAGACGATTTTGGCGTCCGGCACAAAGGCGATGATGTCGCCCGCCGTGTGGCCGCGCCCGATATGGGCGAGCCGCACCTCGCGCTTGCCGAGCCAAAGCGTCATCGCGACGGGGAAGGTGATCTGCGGCCAGGTGAGCCCGGGCGGGATCGAATCCGCCCCTTGGAAAAGACGCGGAAAACGGCCCATCTCCGAAGCCTTGTCGGCCTCGCCCCGCTCGACGATGAGGCCGCGCGTGGCATCGCTCGCGATGATCGTCGCTCCGGCATAGGCGGAGGCGCCGAACACGCGCACCGCATGGTAATGCGAGAGGATGACGTATTTCACGGGCTTGTCGGTCACGTCGCGAATGCGGGCGATCACGTCCTTCGCCATCTTCGGCGTCGCCTGCGCATCGATCACGGCGCAACAATCCTCGCCGACGATCACGCCGGTATTCGGATCCCCCTCGGCCGTGTAGGCGTAAAGGCCCTCGCCGAGCTCGTCGAAAGAGATCTTCTTCGGTCCAAGATCGCCGGTAGAGGCGAAGGATTTGCCGCTCATGCTCGCCGCGCGATACCCGCGCCTCCTCCGTCAATGAATTTTCGATCGCGCTTTGCGCTTCGAGCATCATCTGGATATGTGGAAGCCGATTTCCGAGACCCTGCTCGAGCAAATGCTAGGGATGAGGCGCGAGAATGGGAAGCTTTTTGGGTGGCGAGCTTGCAAGAAAGCAGGTGAAGCTGCTCGGGCGTGCCGCAACCGGTCAGGGAGGCGAGGGGCATTCCGATCAGTCGCTTTGCAATTAAGGCCTTGATCCTTCTCGTCGCCGGGCCGCTGCTTGCCGGGTGCGGCGCTTCCGTGCGCGACGTCCTCATTCCGACACAAGCGACGGCGCCGGGAACGAGCGAAGTCGAGCTTCTCGTCGCCACGACCCGCAGCGCCAAGGGCGCCGAGGCCGGCGAGATGTTCACGGGCGAACGTGCGCACAGCCTTTCCTTCGCCGATATCGCGGTTTCGCTGCCGCCGGACGCGCAGCGCAAGATCGGGGACGTGCAATGGCCGGCTCGGCTGCCGGCCGATCCCGCACGCGACTTCGCCACGACGAAAGCCGATGCGCTCGGCTTGCCGATGGCGACCGCACGTCTGCACGCGCTTCTCGCCAAGACCCCGGGCAGACGGGTTCTCGTCTTCGTCCACGGGTACAACAACCGTTTCGACGAGGCCGTCTACCGCTTCGCGCAAATTGTGCATGATTCGCGGGCGGCCGCCGTGCCTTTGCTTTTCACCTGGCCTTCGCGCGGCAAGCTTCTCGCCTACACCTATGATCGCGAAAGCGCGACCTATTCGCGCAATGCCCTCGAGGACATATTGCAAGCGCTCGCAAGAGATCCGCAGGTCGGCGAAATTTCGATCCTCGCGCATTCGATGGGTAATTGGCTCGCGATCGAGGCGCTGCGGCAAATGAGCATCCGCAATCGCGGCTTGCCGAAAAAGATTGCCGCCGTGATGCTCGCCGCTCCCGATGTCGATGTCGACGTATTCCAAACTGAGATCGCGGACATCAAGGCGCCTTCGACCAATTTCTCGCTCTTCGTCTCTCAAGACGACCGGGCGCTTGCGGCTTCGCGGCATTTCTGGGGAGATGTCGCGCGTGTCGGCGCCATCGACCCCGACGTCGAGCCCTATCGCGAGCTGTTGGCGAGCGAAGGCATCAAGGTGTTCGACCTCACCAAGCTGAAGTCGGATGACGATCTCAGGCACTCGAAATTCGCCTCGAGCCCCGAGGTCGTTCGCCTGATCGGCGAGCGCCTGGTCGATGGCCAGCCGATCGAGGAGGATGGGCCAGCTCTCGGAGATCGCGTCGGCAAGGTCGCGACCGGCGCCGCCACCACGATCGGCGCGGCGGCCGCCCTTGCGGTCGCGGCTCCGCTGGCGGTCGTCTCCGGATCAACGCATGAGACGCTCGGCGACCGAATAAAGGATCTGGGCGAGGATGTCGGCGGCACCCTGCGCTCCACGGGCGAGGTCGCGCCCCTCACGCATTAGATATATAGCTGCCTATAAATATACGATAGCCGGCAATTAAAAGGCATCCGCTCGCCTGCTGCGGCCAGAATTTCCCCCTCGCGGAACCGTGATTTATGTGGCTATGCGATCCGGGTCGGTCACGGCCATTTCACGGCGGGCGGCAAGGAGGAGAGGATGGCCTCCACATTGCCGCCCGTCCGCAAGCCGAAAATCGTGCCCCGGTCATGGAGAAGATTGAATTCCACATAGCGGCCGCGACGAATGAGCTGCTCCTCCCGCTCCGCTTCGGTCCAGGGCTTTTCGATATTGGCGCGCAAAAGCCGGGGGTAGAGGTCGAGAAACTCCGTGCCGACCGCCTGCGTGAAGGCAAAATCCGATTCCGCATCCCCCGACCACAGATTGTCGAAGAAAATCCCGCCGATGCCGCGCGGCTCGCCGCGATGCTTCAAGAAGAAATATTCATCGCACCATTCCTTGTAGCGCGCATGCGAGGCGCCCTTCCCGTTGCGCTCGCAGGCGCGGCGCATCGCGGCATGGAACGCCAAGGCATCCGGGTCCTCCTGCGATCTGCGGCGATCGAGCATGGGTGTGAGATCCGCCCCGCCACCGAACCAGGCTCGCGTGGTGATCACCAGGCGCGTGTTCATATGCGCGGTCGGCGCGTGCGGATTCCACGGGTGAGCGATCAGGGAGAGGCCGGTCGCCAGGAAATGCGGGTCCGTCTCGGCGCCCGGCATCTGCCTTGCGAATTCCGGCGAGAACGTGCCGTGCACGGTCGATACATGCACGCCGACCTTCTCAAAGACCCTTCCCTTGAGCAGCGCCATGACGCCGCCGCCGCCCGGCGCGCAGTCATGATTGACGCGCTCCCAAGGCTTGCGGCCGAAGCGCCCGGGCATCTCCGCGTCCGGAGGGAACGGGCCAACCGCTTGCGTCTCGATCGTCTCGAACTCCGTGCAGAGACGATCGCGCAGCGATGAGAACCAGCCGCCCGCCTTCTCGACAAGGGATTTGATCGCGGGGTCTTCCGCGAGCGCCGGCAAGCTCATGTGCGAGGCGGGAAGAAAAGGAAAGAGCGGAACGTCTTCATTCGGTGAGGCGCCTCCACAGCCCTTTCGAATCGGGAGGTTGAGCTCCCGGATCGTCGGGCGCCCGTTCGAGCGGAAAGGCGACCGGCTCTATCCGGCTCGCGGATGCCGCGCTCCCGGATCCGTCCTGTGACAGGCCCGCGTCATTCTTCCGCACGGGCGCCTCGGTGACCCTGCTCGACGGCGCGGCAGGCTCCTCGTGCTCCACGACGATGCCGCGCGCGTCGCCGGGCGAAGCTTGATGGTCGGAACTGTTTGCGGGCCGCGCCGCCTCGTCGGCAAGGCTTCCCCGCGCGAGCCCCTCTGCGCCGCCGCCACCCGCGCCGGCCTCGCCGGGCTTTGCCACCGGCGGGAGCGCGGGGGGTGTCGCGTCGGCCTGATCCGACGCCGACGCCGTGGGCGGCGCCTCCATGCGCTGAAGCGCCTTGGCGGGGCCCGAGAACGGCTCGACCCATTCGGGCGGGTGCTCCCAGACGAAAACCCCGATCCGCCCGCTTTCCGGCGCGAAAGGCGCCCAATGCGGGAAGCTCGTGCCGTCGGCGACCCAGGCCGGGTCACGCGGCGCATGGGCGGCGCGGGCCAGCCATTCGCGAGCAAGCCCCGTCATGCCATTCTCCGCCTCCTCGATCTCGGCCATGAGAAGGCAAACCCGCGCGGTCGGCCGCGCTTGCGCCAAAGGTTCAAGCGCTTGCCGCGCTTCGGCAAATTGCCGCGCCGCGAGGAGTGCCCGCGCGCGCGCCACGCTCGACTCCTCATGCTCGGGCCTGAGCGCTGCGAGTTTGGCGATATGTCTTGCGCGCTCCGCCGCCGATGCCTTCGGGGCGAGGCCGAGATAGGCCGCGGCGAGATCCGGGTGCGGCATCTTTTGCCAGGCCGCCTCGAGGATGCGCGCCGCCCGTCGCGGCCGGCCCTCATCGATGAGCACAAAAGCCGCCGTAACGGCGGCGGGCGTGAGCCCGCGATCGATCTTCAAGGCCTTGAGCGCCGCTTGCAGCGCCTCTTTCGGTTGCTGACTTCGCAAATCGAGCGCGCGCGCCGCCAAAAGCGCCGCCTTGGCGTAACGCATCTCGCCGGCCTCCATGGCGCCGAGCCGATGATTGCGCTCGAGCGTCGCGAGAGCCGCCATCCAATCGCGCGCCCGGCATTGGGCCATCAGATTCGCCTCATGCGCCCAGGGCAGGAACACGTCGAGCGTCGCCGCCTCCGCCGCGTGCCGATGCGCGGCACCGTGATCGCCGCTGCGCCTCGCCTCGACGAAGAGGCCGCGCAGACCGAGCCCACGCGTATCGGCGATCTCGGACATGCGCGCGAAAGCCTCCTTGGCGGCCGCGCGATTGCCGCGGAGCTGGGCTGCTTGTGCCTTGAGCAAGAGCGTCAAGGGCTCATGGCCGGCGAAACGTTCCGCCGCCTCGGCGTGTCGCGCCGCGGCATTGAGATCGCCCGAGGCGACGGCGACGAGGCCCTTGGAAATCGACGCGCGGCCCCTGGCCTCTCGGCGGGCGCGAGAGAGCGTGAAGGCCGCAAGCGGCAGGCGCAAGAGGAAGAGCAGAAGGCGGACGGCGAAATAAAGCACCACGGCGGCAACGAGCAGCGCGGCGAACACCGCCGCGAGCGAGGTCTCATAGACGCGGGAGCCGAGCGACAGAGACACCAGCCCATGCTGCTCGACCACCAAAATGCACAGAAAGGCCAGGGCGAGGGTGGCGAGAAGGAAAAGCAGGATGCGCCACATCGAAGGTCAACCGCCGTTATCGGTGGTGCTCGTGCGCCGAATGGCTTCGAGCGCGGCCGTGCTGATCTTACGCGAAGCCGAATAAGCCTCGGCCAATGCCTTGATGCGCGCGCCCGAATGGGGCGTGGCGCCCTTTTCGAAGACGGGCAAAGCCTCCCAGGCGTCGCGCGCGGCCGCGATATCACCGCGTAAAAGCGCTGCCTCCACCGTGCCGGCGGGCGAGCCCGCCTCATCGATGCCGATGTGCCGCACCCGCACGATTTGGCCGAGGTAGCCCATCAGGCGTTCCCACCAATTCGCCGGTTGTGTCGTCTCGGCGACTTTCTCCCGCGCGGCTTCGAGCTCGTTCTCGAAGTCGCCAGCGAGCGAAGCCGGCGAAGGCGCACCCTTTTCGGCGAAGGGCCGCAAGGCTTCGACGAGCTTCGCATCGGCGCCGAGCCGCGAGAGCGCGTCGAGCTCACCCGCATAAGGAACGCCACGGTTCAAATCGGCCTCGATCGCGCGAGCCATGACCAGGATCGAGGGCGCATTCGCGTCCTGCTTCGGCCGCGCCGTCACCGATTGCTCGAGCGTCGCAAGCTCTTTTTCGAGCACGACCAGCTTGCTCTCGACATTCGCGAGCCGGGCCGCCGCCGATTGGGCGCCCTTGGCTGAATCAGCCGCGCTTCTTGCGGCGGATAAGGCATCACTGGCATCGCGGGAGGCGGCTTCGATCTTGCCCGCGAGCGCGTCGAGCGAAGCGGAGGAAGGGGGCCGCTGACCTTGGGCCGCGATCGCCTTCTCGAGCTCGTCAACCCTCGCGGCGAGCTTATCGACATCGGCTCGCGTGACTTCCGGCTTTGCGGCTGGTGTCGAGCGCAACGCCTCGACCGCGCTTTCGACCTGCGCCAAGCGCTCGGGCACGCGATCGAAGACGCCGCTTGCCGCAAGATAAGCGTAGAGCGCACCGGGCAAAATGAGGGAGAGCAGAAGCGCCGCGACCGCGAGCAGGCGCGTGGTCGTCGCGCCAGGCGCCGGCAAGGGAGGAGGCGGCGTCTTCTCCCCGATATGGCGCCAAGGCGACGGAGCTTTCTCCTCCGCCGGCGGTGGCGGCGCATCGGGCCTGGGCGACGACGCATCGGACGACGGGGTCGCCTCCTCCTCATGGCCGGTCGGCGCCGCCACGCCGTCGGGAAGCCCTTCGCGGCTCGCTCGATCCGGGCCGAGAGCCGAGGGGCCCGCCTGCAAAGCCTCGCGCTCAGGAGCGCCCGCCGCAAGAGCCGCGTTCTCCGCGCTTCCCGGATCACGCCCCGAATCCGGCGTCGCCTCGGGCTGGCGCGGAGCCGGCGAAGTGTCCTCGGCCGGCCGTGCCGGCTCAGCGCGCTTTGCGGCGCGGCCGCGGCGCGGCGTCGATTTCGCCGCGCCTGCTGACGAGGATGTCCCGGGCCGATCCGTATCGCTCATGCGGTGATCACCTGTCTTGGTCCGCACCTTGGTCCGCAGCGAAAGCGCACATCAATAAAGCCATGGTGAGGCTTTTTCCTATCATTTATCGGACCGGACCACGGCATGCCCGAAAGCGCCAAGCCGCAACCAAGCCGCGGATGCTGCCGTCGGCTCAAGCTAAAGCATGAGGTTCATGCGTTGTTCCAGGGTGCGAGCGCCTCACCTGATGCGGCAAAGGTGCCCCCGAGGCGAGCTCAACCCGGTTTTCGGGATGTACGGAGCGGTGACGGCAACAGGCCGAGGAGGCACGCTTCATTGGGCGCGCCAGCAAGCTCCACGCGTTTCGCGCCGGCCTCGATGAGGGGGTCGGCGACCGCCTCGGAAAGGCAAAGCTGAAGCGGAGCGAGGGCTCGCGCCAGAAGGCGATGCGCTTTCGCGACCGTCACATAAGCCTTCGCCGAGCGGGCCGAATAATGGAGAACGGCGTCGATCTCGCGACGCCGCAGCGCGGCCGCCGCATCGAGCGGAAGGGACGGCTGGATGGTGGCGGCGTAGATCTCGACGATGTCGAAGCTGCGTTTTTCCCGACGCAGCGCTTGCTCGATCTCCGGGCGCCGGTCGCGACCCGCAAGGTAGAGGAGGCGGCCTTGAGGCGCGTGGTCGGGGAGCGCCGCGGCGAGAGCGCGCGCGGTCCGGTGAACCGGCCGCAGGGCGCGAAGCCCCGCTTTTGCGGCGGCGCGCGCCGTGCGTGCCCCGACCAGCATCGCGGGGAGTGCCGCGAGCCGCGCCCGGTTTTCGGCGTCAAGCAGCGTGAAGGCGTGGGGGCTTGCGGCGATCACCGCGGCATAGGGCGTTCCTGATCGGGCAGAGGGCAGGCGTGCTTCCTCGATCGGGGTGACCTCGAGCAGCGGAGCAAGGACGGCCTCATGGCCGAGCCGAGCCAAGGCGCGCGCCGTGCGCGCCCCTTGCACCTTCGGGCGAAGCACGAGCACCCTCACGGTTCACCCCGCGTCGAAAGCCTTTCGCCGGGCGTTGCCATTCACCCGCGCGCCGCGAGGATTCCCGGCGGGAGCCGCGCGAGAAGCTCCGCCGCGGCATCGGCGCCGAGCTTCTCGGCCTCCTCGGCCACGCCCTCGCGCGCGACCTCGACCGCATTCGTCCCGTCCTGCTTGAGGGCGAGGCCGCGAAACCGCAAGCGTGCGCCCGAGAGCACCGCATGCCCGGCGATGGGCGTGCGGCAAGAACCGTCGAGCTCCTTGAGAAAAGCGCGTTCGGCCGCGAGCGACCGCTCGGTCGGAACGTCGAGCACGGGGGCGAGCCGCGAAACAAGGCGCGCGTCCTCGCCGCGCGTCGTGAGCGCGATGGCGCCTTGGCCGACGGCCGGGATGAAACGCGTGACATCGAGAATTTCCGTCGCCTCGGCCTCGCGGCCGAGCCGCTTCAGCCCGGCGAGCGCCAAAAGCGTGGCGTCGCATTCCCCTTCGGCAAGCTTGCGCAAGCGCGTGTCCACATTGCCGCGCAGGAGCCGCACCGCGAGATCGGGGCGCAAGCGCCTGACCTGCGCCTCGCGCCTGACGGACGCCGTGCCGATGAGCGCGCCCGGCGGAAGCTTGTCCAGCCCACCGAAGCGCGGCGCGATCAGCGCATCGCGGGCATCCTCGCGCGGCAGATAGCCGGCGATGCCGATCCCTTGCGGCAGCAGCGTCGGCAGATCCTTCGCCGAATGCACAGCGATGTCGATCCGCCCGTCGAGGAGCGCTTCATCGAGCTCCTTGGTGAAGAGCCCCTTGCCGCCTGCCTCCGCGAGGGAGCGATCGGTGATACGGTCCCCGCTCGTGCGGATGACGACGATCTCGACTTCACTCTCCGCGACGATGCGCGCGCCGGCGAGCCGCTGGCGCAGCTCATGGGCTTGCGCGAGCGCAAGCGGGCTGCCGCGCGTGCCGAGTCTCAAGCTTGAACCGATGACGGGCAAGGAAGAACCTCAAGGATAGCCGAAGCGGGACTTCGTCGAGCGGATCAAGGCGCTTGCCTCCGCCCCGTTGCCGGAGGCGCAAAGATGGTCCGCCCGATCGATGTCGTCGCTGATCTGCCGATAGACCGAAACCTTCACATTGCCGGTCTGATAATCATTGCTCATCACGGCGCGAAAACGCGCCACATCGCCCTGACATCCCGCGCCTCCTGGAAGCGTGAAGCCTTGAGGGGTGAAGGATTGGGTCGCATAGCCCGAAGGCGTCGCGGCGGCTTGCGGGGCAGGCGCGGGGGCCTCCTGGTTGCAGGCGGCGAGCGAGAGACAAGAGACAAGCGCCGCGAGACGAGACGGGGCATCGAGCATGAGGGGTGCTACTCCTTTGGCGAGATGGAACTGATCGCGGGCAACATACAGGCGAGGCGGAGCTTGGGTGCCAACCCGCTCATTCCTCCGACCTCACGGGGCGATTCATGAGCGTGTCCACGGCTTCCTCGATCGAAAGCTTCCGGTCGAGGATCGCCGCCACGCAATCGCTGACCGGCATGGGGATGGCAGCGAGGCGCGCCATGTCGCAAAGAACACTTGCCGTGAAAGCGCCTTCGGCGAGCTGCCCATGCGCCGCGACGGCGGGCGCCTCGCCGCGGCCGAGCGCGAGGCCGAGCGCGAAATTGCGCGACTTCGGCGTCGAGGTCGAGAGCATCAAATCGCCGAGCCCCGAAAGTCCCATCAAGGTCTCGGGCTTGGCGCCATGAGCGGCGGCGAAACGGCGAAGCTCCGCGAAGCCGCGCGCGGTGAGCGCCGCCTTGGCGCTGTCGCCGAGGCGGCGCCCTTCGACGATGCCGGCCGCGATGGCGAGCACATTCTTCGCCGCCCCGCCGATCTCGACGCCGCGCGTGTCGGTCGTGTGGTAAAGCCGCAAGGTGCGCGACGACAAGGCACCCGCGAGCTCGCCCGCGAGCGCCGCATCGGCGGTTGCGATCACCACCGCGGTCGGCAGGCCTTGCGCCACATCCCGCGCGAAGCTCGGGCCTGACAAGATGGCGGGGCTCGCTCGCGGTAGGCTCTGCCTCACGATGTCGCTCATGAAGGCTTTCGTCTCGCGCTCGATGCCCTTGGCGCAGACGATGGCCGAAAAAGGCTCTTTCACCACCGTTGCGAGCGCCTCGCAGACGCCTCGCACCGCTTGCGCAGGAACCGCGATGAGCAGCATCTGCGCGCCCTTAAGCGCCTCGAGCGCGGATGTGGGCGTGATCGCCTCGTCGAGTCGCAGGCCCGGCAGCTTCGCCCGGTTCTCGCGTTCGCGCGCCATCGCCTCGGCTTGCGCGGAAGCGCGCGCCCATAAGACCACACGCTTGCCGGCACGCGCGCTCGCCACAGCGAGCGCCGTGCCCCAGGCGCCGCCTCCGACGACGCCGATCGTGCCGGCAGCGCTATCGCTCATCGGAGAGCCGCGCTGGCGCCGCAGATCACGGCAAAGGCGCCGGGCGCATTCATGAAGCCGCGCGCCCGGAGCGCTCGATCTCCTCGCCGAGCGGCCAACGCGCGCGCGCGGGCGCGGTGAGATCATCCGTCATGTTGCGCCGCAGCCGCTCGATCCCGGCCCAGGCGATCATCGCCGCGTTGTCGCCGCAGAGATCGAGAGGCGGCGCGATGAATTTGACGCCGCTTTCGGCAGCGATCCGCGACAAGGCGAGCCGCAACGGCCCATTCGCCGCGACGCCGCCGGCAACCACGAGCGCGGTCGGCTTGTGGCCCATCTCGACGATGGCGCTCAGCGCGTGACGCGTCCTGTCGTCCACGATGTCGACGATCGCCGCCTGGAAGGAGGCGCAAAGATCGGCGATGTCCGTCCCCGTGAGCGGGGCGATCCGTTCACAAGCCAAGCGGAGCGCCGTCTTCAGCCCCGAGAGCGAGAAATCGCATCCCGACCGGCCGAGAAGCGGGCGAGGCAAATCGAAACGTTCCGGATCGCCGCGCTCGGCCGCCTTCTCGACGGAGGGCCCCCCCGGATAGGGCAGGCCCAGAAGCTTCGCGACCTTGTCGAAGGCTTCACCGATGGCGTCGTCGAGCGTCGAGCCGAGCCGCACGTAATTGCCCACGTCACGCGCGGCCACCAAGGCGGTGTGGCCGCCGGAGGCGAGGAGCAGAAGGAAGGGGAAGCCGACCGCATGGGTGAGCCGCGCGGTGAGCGCATGGGCCTCGAGATGGTTGACGGCGATGAAGGGCTTGTTCGCCACGAGCGCCAAGGTCTTCGCCGTCGTCACGCCGACGATGAGACCGCCGATGAGGCCGGGGCCGGCCGCCACCGCGACGCCATCGACATCCTTCAGCGTGAGCTTCGCCTTGGCAAGCGCGCGCGCGACGATCTTGTCCAGCGCCTCGACGTGATGGCGCGCCGCGATCTCCGGCACCACGCCGCCGTAAGGGGCGTGCGCGGGGATTTGCGACAAGATCTCGTTCGAGACGATTTCCCGGCTTCCGTCATCATTGAGCGCAACGACGGCCGCGGCCGTCTCGTCGCAGCTCGTCTCGATGCCGAGGACGCGTATCATCGTGGCTCCGTCAATCGGATACGCCTTCACGCAAGAGCATCACGCGGTCTTCTTCCCGGGAGAGGATTTGGCGGAAGAGGATTTGGCGAGCGAAGGCTTGACCGCCGCCATGAAGGCGCGCGCTTGCGCCATCATCATGCCCATGTCGGACGCGATGGCGACGTAGTCATAGCCATAGCCGATATAGCGCTCGACGATCTCGGGCGTCGGGCCGACGATGCCGCAAGGCTTGCCGATGGCGCGGCAGCGCTTGGCCACTTCCGCGACCTTCGCCTGCACGCTCTTCTCCTCCATGTTGCCGACATGCCCCATGTTGGCGGCGAGATCGGCAGGGCCGAGGAAGATCGCATCGACCCCATCGACCGAGGCGATGGCCTCGAGCTTCGATGCGGCTTCCGGCGTCTCGATCTGCACGATGACGAAGGCGGCCTCATTGGCGCGCCGGGCATAGTCGGGGACGGTGCCGTAGCGATTGCCGCGATGGAAGCCGGCAAAGCCGCGCCTGCCTGCGTGCGGATCGCCAGGCAGAGGGTAGCGCGTGAAGGACACCGCCGCGCGCGCTTCCTCGACGCTCTGAACGAAGGGAAACATCAGGCTCTGCGCGCCGGCATCCATCAGCCGCTTCACGAGGACCTGATCGTTCCAGGGGATGCGCACGATGGGCGCTGCCGGCGTGCCGGCGAGCGCCTGGAGGATGTGATAGGCGTCGCGCACGTCGATCGGCGTGTGCTCCATATCGACCAGAATCCAGTCGAAGCCGAGCGAGCCCAAGGCTTCCGCGGTCGAGCTCGCGCCCGACATGACCCAAGTGCCGAAGGGGACGCGATCCCCTTTCAGCAGCTGGCGAAACGGATTGGTCAGGATGTCCATGAAGAGGTTCCGGTTTCCGCAAGGGGATTGAAAGCAGGGAGGCGGCGCGCGGCGCCTCGAGGCGCGGAGAATCTCTTCACCGCTCGGCCGCGCTCGCGCCGAGGAAGCGAGCGACCGCTTCATCCTCGCGCAGCTCCTTAAGCTCCGCATCCGTCGGCAGTTGCGGCTTGTCGCGTCGCGCGTTGACCATGCACAGGAAGCCGAGCGGCTCTTGCGCACCCGCCCGGAACTGGTGCCAGGTCCAGGGCGGCACGGTGACGAGGTCATGGAGCTCGATCTTTCGCACCTCGCGCCCGACGAGGCATTCACCGCGCCCGCGAAGCACCATCACGGCGTGCATATGCTCATGACGCTCGAGCGTCGAGAAGCCGCCGGGCGCGACCTCGAAATAGCGAAGCTCCGCATCGAGCGCAGGATCGCTGAAGAGGATCTGCCGCGACACCGTCTTGAAGAGGGCGCGCTCATCCTCCTTGTACGGCCGAAGCTCAACCTGTTCCCAGCGATGGCCGCGGGCCGCGCGATGGGCCGGCCTTTCCGGCGAAGAGATCGTGTCATCCATAAGCGTAGCCTTCCACGCTGGCCACGAAAGCCTTGGTTTCCTCGACGAGACGCTCGCGGGCCGCAAGCAGATCGCCGCCGATCAGCAACATCACCTCGGCGCCGTAGAAATCAAGTAGCTCGGGGATGCGCTTGAGCCTCATGCCGCCGGCCGGCACTGGCACGCAAGGGCGCATCGTGCCCCATTCATCGAGCGCGGCGCGGGCGAGCGCCGCGCAAGTCTCGCGCGAATAGCCGAAACGACCGCCGTAATTCGGGAAGACCACGGCACCCGCGCCGAAAAGGCGAAAGAGCTTGCCGATGAGCAACGGCGGGGCGATGCGCGCCGCGCCCCCGAGCGCCGGATGAGCGAGGATCGCCATGTCCGGATTGTCGCGCGCCAAGGCGTGCATATTGGACACGCCGCTCACCATGGGCGCCAGCATCACGGTGTCGATCCCGGCCCCACGCGCGATGCCCATTTCGCGCCGCAGCTTGTCGAGATCGCCCGTGAGGCTCGGCACATAGCGCGTCTTGTAGCCACCCGAGCGCAAGGCCGCGGCGACCGCCTCCACGCGCTCGGCGAAGGGTGAATAGGCTTGGTCGGCAAGGCCATGATCATCCTTGATGTAGTCGACGCCGCCTTGCGCGAAGCGACGCGCAAGCGCCGCGAGCGCGGCCGAATCAAGTCCTTGCGGCTTCAAGGCCGAGCAGGTGAGGGCCCGCGGCCCGGCTCCGACGCGCGCCTTGAGCTCGGCGAAGCCTTGTCGCGGCCCGCCGAAGACCTCGAGCATCCCGGGCGGCAAGATGGCATCGTGCAAGGCGACGTCGTCGAGAAGCGACGCATTGCCGAACAACATGTTCATAAGCTGGCCGGCATCGTTCCCCGTGGTCTTCGCATTGAGTCCGATGCGCACCTCGAAAATTCCGCCCCCGAGATCGCGAATGGCGCGCACCTCGCCCACGATCTCGCCGAGCACCCGCTCATCCTCGATGGCCGTGACCGGCATCTCGACGCTCTGCTCGACCGCGACGGCGCGGGCGCGTTCCTCGACGGCGCTGGCCTCGCAACGGATGTGGTAAACGGCCTCGAGCGCGGATTTCATGACCCCATCAAGCGCGGCGGGCGTGTTTTTTCAACCACGTCCGTGCATAACAAGCTGCCCATGGCGCCGCCTCCGCGGTCGAGCTGATCGATTACCCCTGATGAGAAGACGTTAGCGATGATGAAGCACCCCCCCGCATCCGGGCATCGGGGTCAGGGATGAGATTGCCGAGCTTGGCCTCTCTGTTGCCGAGGCCGTCAAGGGCCTTGGCGTGACCCGCCAGCAGCTCCACCGCGTCATCAACGGCCAATGTGGGATCACGCCGGAAATGGCCTTGCGATTGGAGAAGTCGATCGGCAGCAACGCCGATTTCTGGTTGCGCTTGCAGATCAATTACGACCTGGCGAAGGTGCGTGCGCGCGCGGGGTCGATCAAGGCCAGCCGCTTGGAGCGGAAGGTTGCCTAGAGAGCGGCCGGTCCGTATCGCCACGCCTTTGCGGCGGTCGCGCCTCACGCGGCGCCGGCGACGATCAGCTCGAGCACATCCTTCTCGGTCGTGTCCTTGACGCGGCGCTCGCCCGCGTTGACGCCGCGCTTCAGGACCATCACCCGGTCGCCGACCTCGAAGATGTCGGTGAGGCGATGCGAGATGATGACTTGCGAAACGCCCTGGCGCTTGAGTTCCGCCATTGTCTCCAGAAGCTTCGTGGTCGCCATGACGGAGAGATTCGCGGTCGGCTCATCGAAGATCACGACCTTGGGCTCGAACGAGAGGGCGCGCGCGATGGCGACCGATTGCTGGCGCCCGCCCGAGAGGCTCTCGACCTTCGCATGCACCGAATTCACATCGACCTTGAGCCGGTCGAGAACGCGGGCCGCATCGCCATACATGCGGGCCCGGTCGACGAAGAGGCCGAGGCGGAGCGGCCAGCGGCCAAGAAAGATGTTCTGCCCGACATCCATGTTCCCGCACAGCGCGAAGTCCTGATAGATCATCTCGATGCCGCGCTCGCGGCTGTCGCGCGGGCTCGCGAAATCGACCGGCTCGCCGGCGACCCTGATCTCGCCGGCGTCGCGGCGATAGGCGCCGGTGAGCACTTTCATCAAGGTCGATTTGCCCGCCGAATTGTCCCCGACAAGACCGAGGATCTCACCGTTTCCGAGGCGGAAATCGACACCCGAAAGCGCGCGCACGGGGCCGAAGGCCTTGTCGATATTCCGCATCTCGATCAGGGGCGCTTCGCCATCTGCGTTCATCGGGCTTCCCTCAGGCGCGAGCCGCGGCGCAAGGCCGCGATGAAGCGTGAAACGACATGCTCTTGCCGCAGCCAGATATCGGCGATCACCGCCAGGATCAAAATCGACCCGATGAAGACGTTCATCCAATGCTGCGGCAGCACATAAGAGCCGCCGCCGGGCAGGAGAATCTGCAGCGACAGCAGCGAGCGGATCAAGGTGATGGCGGCGGCGCCCGCGAGCGAGCCGAGCACCGTGCCATGACCGCCGAAGATCGAGCCGCCGCCGACGATCACGGAGGCGATGGCGTCGAGCTCGCGCAATTGTCCGGCTGCCGGGTTGAAGGAGCGCAGATACGCCGCGTAGATCACGCCAGCGCTTGCCGCGCAAAGCGAGGAGGCGACAAGCGACAGGAAACGCACGCGACGCGTGTCGATGCCGGCGTAGCGGGCCGCGCGCTCATTGCCGCCGGTCGCATAAACCATCTGGCCCCAATGGGTGCGCGCGAGCACGAGGGCGGCGCCAGAGGCAAGGATCAACAGGAAAAGCGTTTGCACGCTCACCGCGCCGGTGAAGCTGCCCCACCAGCCCTTCGCGGGGGCAGCGCCGAGCGCGGTCAGCACCTCGGCGAGGCTGCGCCCCATCAGGGTGAAGCCTGAGGGAAAGCCTGAGAGCTGGCGTCCCGCCACCAGCCATGCGGCAAGGCCGCGCGCGATATAGAAGGTGGAGAGCGTCGCGACGAAGGACGGGAGCCGCAATCGCGTGGTAAGCGTGCCGTTCACAAGGCCGCAGGCGAGACCGGCGAGGAGCGCCAGCGACACCGCCGCGACGGGAGGAAGCTCGAGCTCCTTCAGGCAGAAGGCCGAGACCGCCGCCGCGAGCGCGAGCACGGAGCCGACCGAAAGGTCGATGTCGCCCGCCGCGATCACGAAGGTGAGCCCGACGCTGAGGATGCCGATCTCCGTGAAGGCGGTGAGCATGGCAAAGCTGTTGTCGAGCCCGGCCCAGAAATCCGACCGCAACGCCAAGCCCACGAGCCAAAGCGCCATCGTCAGAAGGATGGCCGCCGCGTCCCGCCGCGCCAGAAATGCCGCAACCGGTCCCTTGGGCGTGTGCGTGTGCTCGAGCGCGGATGAGGTTTTGGTGCGCGCCGCCACAGCGGCCGCGTCCCCGCGTGGCGCGAAAACCGGCAAGGGCGCCCGCGTGAGCCGCGCCCGCAAGCGCGCGAAGCCGCCTCCCGTCGCCCAAGGCTCGATCAGCACAGCGCCGACAAGCAAAAGCCCGAGGAAGGCCGGCACGGCGCCGGGCGGCAATTGCGCCACGGCGCCGATTTCCATGGGCACGCCGCCGACGTCGATCACGCGGGTGATCGGCACGCCTTCGCGCAGCACCTTGTCGATCAGCACGGTGAGCACCGCGCCGAGGCAAGAACCCAGGACGCGCCCGCGTCCGCCGCCGATCGAAGCCCCGCCCACGATCACGGCGGCGATCACGATGAGCTCCGCGCCCTGGCCGTTCTGCGACGTGATGCCCTTGTCCTGCGCCACGTTCATCAGCCCCGCGAGCGTCGCGGCAAGCGCCGAGATCACATAGGAGCGGATGCGCGCGTGCGTCGTCGCGATGCCCGCATAACGCGCCGCCTGCTCATTGCCGCCGACGGCCGCCGTCTCATAGCCGGCGCGCGTCTTGCCGAGCGCGACGGCGCCAAGAAGCGCGACGAGGACAAAGACAAGGATCTGGTTGTTGAAGCCGAGCGCATTCGTCTCGCCCAAACGAAAGAACCAGGGATCGGCCGCGGCCTTCTCGCCGAACGCGATGGTGTTGCCGCCCGAGAGGCCGAGCACCAGGCCGCGCCCGATGAACAAGGTCGACAAGGTGGCGATGAAGGCCGGCACGCGCAGAAGCGTCACGAGCACCCCGTTGACGAGGCCGATGAGGAGCCCGGCCGTGGCGCAGATCGCGAGCGCGACGCCGATGCCGGCATTCGCATGGGAGGGGGCATAAGCGACGGAGAAGAGGGTCGAGACGAGGCCGAGCGTCGAACCGACCGAAAGATCGAGCTCGCGGTTCACGATCACGAAGGTCATGCCGACCGCCATCACCCCGAAACGGGCTGCATCGCGCAGCACGGCCGCCAAAGCGTCCGTCGTGCCGAAGAAAGCCGGATTCACGAAGGCTCCCGCGAGGTAAAGCCCCGCCATGAGCAGCAGAAGACCCGCCTCCCAGCCACCCCAAAGCTCCGCCGGAGGCCTGCGCGAGACCGGTGTGTGTCTTGCGTCTGTGCCCGTAGCCGCGGTCATTCGTTGCTTTCCATCGGCTGCAGATGATCTTCGTGTTTGGCTAATCACTTAACGATGCCGGCTACATATTGGCGAGCACGAGATTGAGGAAGCGCTCGCGCGCCTCGGGCATCTCGAGGCCGCGCGGCTCATGCACATGGCGTGAGAGGAAGAAGCCCGTGAGGCGAAACCCCGCCGCGATATCGGGAGCATCCGGCACGCCTCGGCCCTGGCCCTCGACCAGGAAGGAGGGCAGCACGAAAAGCTTTTCCGAATAGGGCCTGCCCGCCTCCGCCGAGACTGCGCGCCCGCTTTTCGGCGAAACGAAAGCGAGATTCTCGCGCGTCCCCGTCGCGGCGCAAGCCGAGAGGTCGAGACCGAAGCCAAGCTCGGCGAGAAGCGCAAGCTCGAAACGCAGCATGAGCGGCGCGGCGATCGCCGGCTCGCGCAGATGGTCCCCGATGATGCGCAGCGCGTCATAGAGCGCCGGATGGGGCTCGCGCTCGGCAAGCAGGCGCAGATGGGACGCCAAGGTGGCGAAGCCATAAAGCGCGGCGGATGAACCGAACATCTCGGCGGCGCGCAAATCCCCGGCTTCGACCTGGAAGGTGCCGAGCTGGGATTCGAGCCTCGCGCGCCAGGTGATCTCGGCGAGGTTGCCCGGCTGAAGAGACGGCGCAAGGCGCCGCGAGCGCCCGCCGCGCACGATGCCGAGGTGCCGGCCATGCGCTCGCGTCAGCACTTCGAGGATCACCGAGGTCTCGCCATGGGACCTCGCGCCCAGGATGACGGCCTCATCGGACCATTGCATGATCAAACCATCGTCAAACCACCGTGGCCGAAGGCGCCGCGGCGCTCTTCTCGCGGAGGCCGCCTCTCCTACCGCGGGAATTCCAATCCCATTTCGCGGTAGCGTTCAGGGTCCTCCGACCAATTCTCCCGCACCTTGACGAATAAGAACAGGTGGACCCTCGCCTCGATGATCTCCTCGAGCTCGCGACGCGCCGCCGCGCCGATCGCCTTGATCGTCTGCCCGCCCTTGCCGAGCATGATCTTGCGCTGGCCTTCACGCTCCACATAAATGGTTTGCTCGATGCGGACCGCGCCGCCCCGCGCCGCCTCCCAGGAGGTCGTCTCGACAGTCGAGCGGTAGGGCAATTCCTCGTGCAGCCGATCATAGATCTTCTCGCGTGTGATCTCGGCCGCCATCATCCGCATCGGCATGTCGGAGAGCTGGTCTTCCGGATAATGCCAGGGCCCCGTCGGCATGCGCGAGGCGAAGGCGCGGCGAAGCTCCGCGATGCCGTCGCCCGTGAGCGCCGAGATCATGAAGGTTTCCTCGAAGGCGAGCCGCTCGTTGAGCTTGGCCGAGAGCGGGATGAGCGCCGACTTGCCGCCAAGCGCATCGATCTTGTTGAGGAGGAGCAATTTGCGACGGGGCTCTCCGGCGAGGCGATCGAGGATGGCGGCCGCCTCCCCGTCAAGGCCTTTGCGGGCATCGACCAGGAAAGCCACGACATCGGCGTCCTCGGCGCCGCTCCAGGCGCTCGTGACCATGGCGCGGTCGAGGCGGCGTTTCGGCACGAAGATGCCCGGCGTGTCGACGAAGATGATCTGCGCCGAACCTTCGACCGCGATCGCGCGCACGAGCGCTCGAGTCGTTTGCGCCTTGCGCGAGACGATCGAGACCTTCTGGCCGACGAGCGCGTTGAGAAGCGTCGACTTGCCCGCGTTCGGCGCGCCGATCAGGGCGACGAAGCCGCAACGGGTCGCCTCCTTTTGCGAGGCGGCGCTCACGCGGCGCTCGCCTGCCAGATGCCGAGCTCGCGCAACATCGCTTCCGCCGCTGCCTGCTCGGCGACGCGCTTCGAGGGCCCCACGGCCTCCTTGAGCTTTTGCCCCTCGAGCGAGACGCTGATGCGAAAGAGCGGGGAATGATCGGGACCCTCGCGCGAAAGAATCGCATAGCTCGGCGTCGCAAGCCCGCGCGCTTGCGCCCACTCCTGCAGCGCGGTCTTGGGGTCGATACGGGGCCGTCCCGAGGCGCGCAGGCGCTCCTTCACGGCGCCGACCACGAGCGTGTTCGCGGCCTCATAGCCGCCGTCGAGGAAGACGGCGCCGATCAGCGCTTCGGCGACGTCGCCGAGAATGGCGCGATTGCGCCGCCCCCCGCTCTGCGTCTCGCTCGGGCCGAGGCGGATATGGTCGCCGAGGCGCCAGACTTCCGCGAGCTCGGCGCAGCTCTCGCGCCGCACGAGCTCGGTGAGGCGCTTCGAGAGGTCGCCCTCATCGGCCGAAGGAAACTCCTGATAGAGAAGCGCGGCGATCACGAGGCCGAGCACGCGATCGCCGAGGAACTCGAGCCGCTGATAGCTTTTGACGCGCGAGCGAGCACCCGCAACCGCGCTCACATGCGTCAGGGCGAGGGCGAGGAGCTCCTTGTCGCGGAAGCGATAGCCGATGAGCGACTCGAGCGCCTCAGGCGTTGCCCCTCCACGCTTCATGCGCCGAATGCACCGATCATTTGATATGCTGGAAAATGCGATTCCAGCGCACGGTCGAGGGCCATTCCCAAAGCTTCCAGGCGCTGGCGTTCTCGTCGATCGAGAAGAAGATGATCTCGGCGCGTCCCTCGAAATTTTCGAAGGGCACGTAGCCGACCTCGCTCAACACGCGCGAATCCTGGGAATTGTCGCGATTATCCCCCATCATGAAGTAATGCTCGGGTGGCACGGTGTAGACGGGCGTATTGCTCCAATATCCCGAATCGCCGTTCTTCTGGATGATCTCATGCGAGACGCCGTTCGGCAGGGTCTCCATGTAATGGGGAACATCCACGGGCCGGCCGAAGTCGTCAATCGTGTGGTACGGCGGCAGCGGTGTGCGCTGCGTCTCCTGGCCGTTGATGTAAAGGCGCGCATCGATCATCTGGATGCGGTCGCCGGGCAGGCCGATGACGCGCTTGATGTAATCGGTCTTACTGTCCTTGGGCAGCTTGAAGACGGCGATGTCGCCGCGCTTGGGCTCGCTTGCCATGATGCGACCTTCAAATAGAGGCAAGCCGAGCGGCAGCGAATATTTCGAATAACCATAGGAGTATTTGGAGACGAAGAGGTAATCGCCGACGAGAAGCGTCGGCACCAGCGAGCCCGACGGAATATTGAAAGGCTGAAACAGCAAGGTGCGCACCACGAGCGCGATGAGAAGCGCCTGAATGACGATCCAGACGAGCTCGAGAACGCCGCCTTCGCTCTTGCGAGCGGCCGAATTGCGTGTGGTCGCCTCGGTCACCGGCTTCCTCTCCCTGCGAAATGGACATGCCGCGCGGCCCGACGGCCGCGGACGATTACATATGGCGGTCGGCCCCCATATTCGAGCCTATCGCGTCCGAGCACGGCCGAACCATGGCGGGACGCTAGAGGATCGCACATGGACGGGTTGCGTCGGCGAAATGGCTTACTCGTAATCATCCGCCGTGGCGGCGTGCTGGGTGGGGGCGGAACGGCGATCGGGCCCGCCATGGCGCATCGGCCGTTCGCCGCGTTCGGCTCTTTCGGCCGGATCTCGGCCGATGGCCTTCTGCAGATGGGCGAGATCGATGAAATCATCGGCCTGCCGGCGCAGCTCATCGGCGACCATCGGCGGCTGGGTCGACGTCGTGGAGACCACGGTGACGCGCACGCCTCGCCGCTGCATCGATTCGACGAGCGAGCGGAAGTCCCCATCGCCCGAGAACAGCACCATGTGGTCGATGTATTCGGCCATGTCGAGGGCGGCGATCGCGAGCTCGATATCCATATTGCCCTTGATCTTCCGCCGTCCGGCGGCGTCCACGAACTCCTTCGTGGGCTTGGTGATCACGCGATAGCCATTGTAGTCGAGCCAATCCACGAGCGGCCGAACCGAGGAATATTCCTGATCCTCGATCAAGGCGGTGAAGTAGAAGGCGCGCAGCAGGGTGCCTTGGCTCTTATATTCGGCGAGGAGACGACGGTAATCGATATCGAAACCGAGCGTTTTGGCGGTCGCGTAGAGATTGGCCCCGTCAATAAAGAGCGCGAGTTTTTCTGATTTCGCCATGTGACCCTATTTTGTGCCCTATTTTCGCGATGTGATCCTATGAAACTCGCAAGCCGCCCGGACTTAAGATCGCCAATCGCTGCACCCGCCCCGCGCCAGGATCAAAAGGCCGGCAAGCGGCAGGGAGAGGCTCAAAAGCGAAAAACGACGGTGCGGCGAAACGCCTTTCGTCCTCGACTATGTAATTTCTTGCCTTGTTTGCGGTGTTTGGTGTAGCAACCCCCTACACAAAACATCGCTCGCGCACAACTGTCGCCACTGAAAGGAGCGGGCCATGGCTCGCGTCACCGTCGAAGATTGCATCCAGAAGGTCGAGAACCGCTTCGATCTCGTCCTGCTCGCCGCGCATCGCGCCCGCCAGATCGCAAGCGGCGCACAGCTTCTCGTGGATCGGGACCGGGATAAAAACCCCGTCGTGTCCTTGCGCGAGATCGCCGAAGGTGAGCTGAAACCGATCGATCTGCGTGAAGGCCTGATCCACTCGCTGCAGAAATATGTCGAGGTCGACGAGCCTGAGGCCGAGACGGCGCCGCTCATCGGCGTGCAATCCTCCGATGCGACCGACGACTCGAGCGTGCAGTTCGACCGGACGATGACCGAAGAGGATCTGCTGCGCGGCCTCGAAGGCATCGTGCCGCCCGCCGAGACCCGCGACGAAGAGGAATGAAGAGAGCCACAACGGGCGCTTCTTCGGCGCGCTGACCGGTCGCGATTTCCGGCCCAAACATATTGCTGACCGGGGCATCGTCTTACGAAGGCGCCCCCGGCTCTACGCGAGAGCCACGGCCAGGCCTTCTTGAAAGCGAGATCGCGCCGCCGACTCCGTCCGGCAGAGGTCGCGCGCTTTCTACCTCGGCGATTTCCTGCAAGTGCCGAAGCAGATCGGGCGCAAACGGGATGGAGCGCTCTCATGGTCGATGTGGATGGCAACGGGCTCGTGGGCCGCGACACGGTGGCCTTGCTCGGCATGAAACATCTGATGGAAATAGTGAAGCCGCTTGGCGTCGCTTGCGGTATGGGACGCGCTCGGCAAGTGCGAAAGGCAGGCCCGAGGACTGTCGATGAGATATGGCAAAGGGTTGGGAAAATCCTCGGCCTCTTCTCACGAACTGAACGCGCCAACTATCTCAAGAACGCCGGATGCGCTTCCATGTAAAATCAACATTCTTTAGGTCGAAGGCTAACGCCAGAGAAAGGGAGGAGGAAGGCGGGCTCCGGTCACCTCCTCGCGCGTCAATTCCCAGAACTCGCGCACCTTGGCCTTCACCTGTCTGGTTTCGCAACCCAGCACCTTGTAGACGAGACCGGCGTCATTCGGCAGCCGACAAGCGCCGAACGCCAGCCCGGCTTCGAGGTCAACATCGGCCTCAGTACGCGCATAGATGCGTTCGGCCTTGTCCTTGGGCGTGCACAAGAGCACATTGCCGAAGACGTCGAACGAATTCATCACGCCCGTCTGCCGCATGCGATAACGCTGCGGCTCGATCACCAGCCGCTCAGTGAACAAGGTGCGGCCCCTCGGGCGGCCCGCCATGATGGATGTCGTCAGTACAGTCGCGCCAAAGCACTCCTCTGGACGATGGTGCTTGCGGCCAGATTGGATGATTTCCGAATAGAGCATCGTGGCGTTTGGCGCGACCGATATACGCGTATCGCTGACGAAGCGCGTATGTCGATGCGGAATGATGGGGTCGGGGAGAAACTCGAGATAGGCATCATCGGCGAGCGTGAAGATCTGGGTCTGGGCCGCGTAATTGGCATCCATGGTGTGGATCTTGGTCGCCGATTGCGTGGTGATATGCGCCTGAGCGCCGGGGCCGAGCACGACGTCGAGAGCCAACCGGTCTCCCTGCACGAGGCAGCCCGTGGTCGTGATGAGGAACACATGAGCCAGATTCGGCATCTCCTGATCGCAATAGAGCGCGCGCTGGGCCATGTAGGGCGCCCGGCGATCGAGTTTTGCCAGGATGGTGCGGCCGCCGCGCCGCTCGAAGCCAAGATGAAGGTAACCCGTCTTGCCGACCACGCCGCTCCTCATCTGGAGCGGCTCGTCCTGGTAGGCTGCAAACTCCGGAGCTGATGTTCCGAGCGTTTCGACGGCCGCCAAAGGTGCAGTCGCTGTCACGCGAGGCTCTGAGCGTGCAGTTTCATGTCGAACAAGAAATCTTTTTCGATCAGCTCCACCAGTTCCGGAATGCCCTCGCCGGTCTTGCAGTTCGTGAACAGGAAAGGCTTTCTGCCGCGCATCATCGCGGAATCATGTTTCATCACCTCGAGGCTGGCGCCCACATAAGGTGCGAGGTCGGTCTTATTGATGACGAGGATGTCCGAATGGGTGATCCCGGGCCCGTTCTTGCGAGGAATCTTGTCGCCGGCGGCTACGTCGATCACATAGAGGAAATAGTCGACGAGCGCTGGCGAAAAGGTGAGCGTGAGGTTGTCGCCACCGCTCTCAATGAGGACGACGTCACTGTCCGGAAAGCGCTGCTCCATATCCTCGACCGCAGCGAGGTTCATGCTCGGATCCTCGCGAACCGCGGTATGGGGGCAGGCGCCCGTCTCCACCCCCAGGATGCGCTCCTCGAGCAGAACGCCCTTGAGCGTGCGCTGGACGTGCTTCGCATCCTCGGTCGTCACCACGTCGTTGGTGATAATGAGAACTTTGATGCCGAGTTCGAGGAGCCGCGGCGTGATGGCTTCCACAATCGCGGTCTTCCCGGAGCCTACCGGCCCGCCAATGCCGATGCGCGTGATCTTCTTATTCGACATCTGACGCTCCTGATGGAAGTCTTAGCTCATAAATAAGCGCACATGGGCTTTGGCATGCACCGCCGCCAGGATTTCCGCGAGCGGCGCGTAGCCTGACATGTCCGACAGGCGGCGCGCCGCTGCGATCTCGTAGTCTTCTTCCGCGCTGCCGCTCAGCTCGTGAAGGATCTTCTGGGTCTCGATATGACTGATCCGCATCAAGCGCAAAGCCGCGCTCAAAACTGCCGTGGCTATGCCGTATTGATGAACCACGAATGCATCTTGCGCCGACAGACCCTGTGCCGCGAAGTTCACCGCCAACGCTACCGAGTAGCATCCAGGTGTGGCCGCGGCCTCGATGCATTCGCGCCACTTATAAAGCAGGGGCGCTGCCAAAACTTGCGAGCTCAGCTCCGTGAATTTCTTGCCCATTCGCACCGACATCGTTCGCATCTCGTCGGAGAGCTTGCGAGCATATACCTGTTCGTCAATGCCGATTAGCGCATCGATGTCGCATGCAGCTGCCGCGCGATGCGCAGCGATCAGCCCGATACCGTCTCCTCGCGCGGACTGCTCGACGACCGTGCGCGCAAACGCATGCAAGGTGACGGAATCGGTAACGACGTCCTTCTGGATTGCGGATTCCAACCCGCAGGAAAACGAGAAGCCTCCGATGGGGAACATCGAGTCCCCAAATTGGAGCAACCGGGCAAGAGAAGCAGCGCTCCTCGGGACCTTGGCAGCATCACTTCCGGGTGGCATTTCCGTCTATTGGGTCCGCCGGCGATGCTTGGGCGTGATCATCGGCCCTTGAATGCGTCTGGGCGCGCACGGGCGGGCGTCCATACACGCGTCTCGTTTCGGCGTCGGTGGCGGAATAGCTATCATGCGTGTGCGTGTGCACCGGCCCCTCGGCGCCGCCGAAGAGCCGGCGAGATTCGTGGGGAGCGAGGTAGAAGACAACCTCGCCGCCCGATACGAACTCGTAGCGGATGCCCTCGAATCGATGCGTGTCCATCACCGACGCCATCACCTTGCGGTCGACTGTAAGAGGTACGTAGATGCGATTGCCTTTGACGACGGCCGGCCAATGCTGGTTGCCCATTGCGTGGCCCAGCTCGACGCAGGTGCGCATCGCGATTTCGGGCATGGAGCGTGCGAGATCATCCAGATAAACGATCATCACCTCACGCATGCTGATCCGCGCCACGATGGCCGTGCCTGCCTGGGCATCGAAGGCCAAGATGTCGCCGTCGCGTAAATATGTGCCGCGATTGAGCGATATCGCGACTTCTGTGCCGTTGGCGGTCGTCTTCTTGAAGCGGCTCTTTTGCGCTTCCCATTGGTCGACGTCCAGCCTGTCCAGCTTGACCGCAGACAGCCGCTCGCTCCACTCGGGATCGCAGACATTCCCCAGACTAGCTTCGACGAGTATCACACACCCACTCATCAGCTGAAGAAATATCTCTGGTTGAGCGAGACCGTTTTCAACGGCGCGACCGTGGCGTGCACGCCGTCGACGGCGACGGCGAAGGTCTCCGGATTGACTTCGATATTCGGCGTCGCGGAGTTGCGGACCATATCGCGCTTACCGATCTTGCGAACGTTGTTCACCGCCATCACTTGACGCCTCAATCCCAGGCGCTGCTTGACGCCTGCCGCGTGGGCTATGCCGGAGACGAAGGTCACGCATGTGGCCGGCAGGGCATCGCCCTGTGCGGCGAACATCGGCCGATAATAGGTTGGCTGAGGCGTCGGCAGGGACGCGTTGGGATCGCCCATCACCGCCCAGCTGATGGCGCCGTTCTTCAACACGAGCTTAGGCTTGGCGCCGAAGAATGCCGGCTCCCATAAGACGAGATCTGCGATTTTGCCGACCTCGACCGACCCCAGCACATGGGAGATGCCGTGCGTGATCGCCGGGTTCATCGTAATTTTAGCGACATACCGCAGTACGCGGAAATTGTCGTTACCAGGAGCGTCCTCGGGAAGCTTTCCACGACCTGCCTTCATCGCGTCAGCGGTCTGGATACAGCGCAGCCAACATTCGCCGATGCGCCCCATTGCCTGCGAGTCGCTCGAGAACATCGAGATGGCGCCAATGTCCTGAAGGACGTTTTCGGCAGCGATCGTCTCGGCACGAATGCGGCTCTCCGTGAACGCCACGTCCGAGGGGATGTCCGGACTGAGATGGTGGCATACCATGATCATGTCGTAGAGCTCCGCCTGCGTGTTGATGCCGTAGGGGAGTGTCGGATTGGTCGAAGACGGCAGCACATTGGGTAGGCTGGCCACCTTGATGATGTCGGGCGCGTGGCCGCCCCCCGAGCCCTCCGTGTGGAAGGAGTGGATGGTGCGTCCCTCGAACGCCTCGATCGTGTCGTCGACGAAGCCGGATTCGTTCAGCGTGTCGGTGTGGATGCAGACTTGCACATCCATCTCGTCCGCGACGGAGAGCGCCGAGCGTAGCACGGCCGGAGTGGTGCCCCAGTCCTCATGGCACTTGAAGCCGACCGCACCGGCCTCGACCTGCTCGACGAGAGCTGCCTTGCCGTGTCCGTGCCCCTTCCCCAGGATGCCGACATTGACCGGCCAGCCCTCGAAGGCGCGCAACATCATCTCGATGTTCGCGGGTCCGGGAGTGACGGTCGTCGCGTTCGAGCCATCCGAGGGGCCCGTTCCCCCACCGATCAGGGTCGTCGTCCCGTTGGAGAGCGCCGCCTGCGCTTGCTGGGGGCAAATATAGTGAATATGCGTATCGATGCCGGCCGCGGTCAGGATCAGATGAGCGCCGGAGATAGCGTCGGTCGCCAATCCGATCTCCAGGCCGGGCGTGACACGATCCATAGTCTGCGGATTGCCCGCTTTGCCGATTGCGCAGATTCGGCCGTCCTTAACACCTACATCGGCTTTCACCACACCCTGAATAGCGTCGATGATCGTCACATTGGTGATCACCAAGTCGGGGGCACCGTCAGCCCGCGTCACCCGGTTATCCATGCCCATGCCTTCGCGCATGCTCTTGCCGCCCCCGAAGACAATCTCGTCGCCGTATCCACCACGTAAATCGCGCTCGATCTCGACGAACAGCCCGGTATCGCCGAGGCGGATACGATCGCCGGTCGTGGGGCCGAAAAGGTCGACATATTCTTGTCGGGAGATCGTTGCCATGAGTGATCGCTTCGAAGGAATGCATGCCGCGCCTCGAGAGCGCGTTTCTCAGGGGTGCGAACCGCGAAAGCCGCGCCGCGCCCCTAGTTCTAGGGCCTTTGACTTGACCGCGTCGGCGTCCTTCCCGGCGGTGGGACCGTCGACGAGATTATTGAACCCGTATATGGCGCGCTTACCTCCATAGGGGACGAGCTCCACTTCCCGCTCGTCGCCGGGCTCAAATCGTGTCGCGGTAGAGGATGGGATGTTCAGGCGTTTCCCAAATGCCGCAGCGCGATCGAAATCCAAGGCACGATTGACCTCGAAGAAATGAAAATGTGACCCCACTTGTACCGGACGGTCGCCGGAGTTGCGTACCGTCAGCTTGGTCACGGGCCGGTCGCCATCGAAGGTGATCGGCGACGCCCCGCATACATAGCCACCGATTGGCACATCCACCGTCGCCGGGTCGACTGCCGCGGCAATGCGCTGCCCCTCTCTTGCTCCAGCCACGTCAACTCCTGATCCGGCGGGCCTCACTGAATTGGCGTGTGCACTGTTACAAGTCGGCTTCCGTCGGTGAACACGGCTTCGATCTGCACCATGGGGACGAGATCGGCGACGCCGTCCATGACGTCGACCTTGGTCAGCGCGGATCTCGCATCCTTAGTCACTTCCTCGATGGTCTTGCCGGCACGCGCGCCGTCGAGGGCGGCCGCTGATATGATCGCAACAGCTTCCGGATAGTTAAGCTTGATGCCCTTGTCGCGCCGCTTCCGCGCAACTTCAGCCATCATGTAAATGAGAAGCTTGTCGAACTCCCTCGGCGTCAACTGCATCTCAGTTCCCTCAGGGCGTGCTTATTAGCGCGGCACGGTAGAGCAATGATACGGAGCCGGCAAGGTCAACCCCCGTCGTAAAGGACGAGTAAGAATAAGCCTACACCGACATGAGCCGTCGCACCGCGGCCTCGTCCATATTGGCACCCGTCCCCGAGAGGACGATCTCGCCGCGGTCCATCACGTAGAATTTGTCGGCGAGTTCCCTGGCGAAGTCGAAATATTGTTCGACGAGGAGGATGGCGATCTCGCCCGACCGGCGCAGATAATCGATTGTCCTGCCGATCTGCGCGATGATCGACGGCTGGATGCCTTCCGTCGGCTCGTCGAACACGATGAGCTTCGGCCGCATGACGAGCGCGCGCGCGATGGCGAGCTGTTGCTGCTGACCGCCGGACAAATCCCCTCCCCTTCGGCGCAGCATATCCTTGAGGACGGGAAAGAGGGAAAAGATCTCATCGGGGATGGAGCGCCTATCGCGCGACAAGGCCGCAAACCCCGTCTCCAGATTTTCGCGCACGGTGAGCAGCGGGAAGATTTCCCGACCTTGCGGCACATAGGCGATGCCGCGCCGCGCGCGCCGATGCGGGGCGAGCGCGGTGATGTTCTGTCCGTCGAAGAAAACGCTGCCCGCCCGCACCTGCTGCTGCCCGATCACGGCGCGCAAAAGCGTCGTCTTGCCGACGCCGTTGCGCCCCAGCACGCAAGTCACCTCGCCGCGCGCCGCCGCGAGCGATACGCCGCGCACCGCTTGCGCCGCTCCATAGAACAGATCGAGCTTTTCGACATTCAGCATTTGGCCTCTCACGAAGGGGAGTGGTGAAAATTAAACAGTGAAAAGTCAGTGGCCCGAGTAGCGAGTAGATACCGGGCGCTCACCGGGCGGATCCTTTTATTCTGTTGTCTCCTCACTCCTCACTCCTCAGTGCCCCTATCGCCCCAGATACACCTCGATCACGCGTTCATCGGCGCTCACCTTGTCGAGTGGGCCTTCGGCGAGCACCGCGCCTTCGTGGAGTACGGTGACTTGCACGTTGAGCTCGTTGACGAAGGCCATGTCGTGCTCGACCACGATGACCGAATGGTCTTTGGCGATCTCCTTCAGAAGCTGCGCGGTCTCGATGGTTTCGGCGTCCGTCATCCCGGCGACCGGCTCATCGACGAGAAGCAGCTTCGGTTCTTGCCCGAGCAGCATGCCGATCTCGAGCCATTGCTTCTGTCCATGGCTGAGCCAGCCGGCGAGACGATGGCGAACGCCTGAAAGCCGCGTCGTCTCGAGAAGCTTGTCGATGCGGCGCGCGGCTTCGGGACCCTTGCTCCATGAAAGATTGGCGAACACCTCACGTGGGCCCGCGAGCGCGAGAAGGAGATTGTCCTCCACAGTGTGTTTGTCGAAAACCGTGGGCCTTTGGAACTTGCGGCCGATGCCGAGCCCCGCAATCTCGGCCTCCCCCAATCGCGTAAGATCGATATCTCCCTCGAACAGCACATGCCCTTTGTCAGGACGGGTCTTTCCGGTGATCACATCCATCATCGTGGTCTTGCCGGCGCCGTTCGGGCCAATGATGGCGCGCATCTCGCCGGCCTTCAACGTGAGGGAAAGCTCGCGCAAGGCCTTGAAGCCATCGAAGGAGACCGTCACACCGTCGAGATAGAGAAGGCTTCGCGTGAGATGCGCCATCGCTCACCTCGAGGGGATGGAGGTTTCCTCCACCGCGGCGACGACGCGGGGAGATAAAGCTTCGCTCGAAATGGCAGGCGCGCCTGTGCGCGCGAGAGCGATGAACGTGCCGAGAACGCCTTTCGGCAGAAACAGCGTCACGAGCACGAAAAGAGAGCCGAGCGCGAAGAGCCAATATTCCGCAAGGGGGCCGCTCGTGAAGACCGTCTTCGCGAAATTGACGAGAACGGCGCCGAGCGCCGCGCCGACGAGGGTTCCACGCCCGCCGACCGCGACCCAGATCACCATCTCGATCGAATTCGCCGGCGCGAATTCGGAAGGATTGATGATGCCGACCTGGGGCACGTACAGCGCGCCCGCGATGCCCGCGAGGCAAGCCGATACGGTGAAGACGAAAAGCTTGTAGTTCTCAACCCGGTAGCCGAGAAAGCGCAGCCGGCTTTCGGCGTCGCGCACCGCGATCAGCACCTTGCCGAGCGTCGAGCTCGTGATCGCCCGGCAGGTGAGATAACCGCAGCCGAGCGCGACGCAAGTGATCGAGAACAAGGCGGCGCGCGTCGCATCGCCCTGTACCGGAAAGCCGAGAATGTCCTTGAAATCGGTCATGCCGTTGTTGCCCCCAAATCCCATGTCGTTGCGGAAGAAGGCGAGCTGCAATGCGTAGGTCATTGCCTGGGTGATGATGGAGAGATAAACGCCCGTCACGCGAGAGCGGAAGGCGAACCAGCCGAATACGAAGGCAAGCGCGCCGGGCACGAGCACGACCATCATTGCGGCAAAGGCAAGCCGATCGAAACCCGACCAGTACCAGGGCAGCTTCGTCCAATTGAGGAACACCATGAAATCGGGCAGCAGCGGATTGCCGTAGACGCCGCGCGAGCCGATCTGGCGCATGAGATACATGCCCATCGCATAGCCCCCGAGCGCGAAGAAGGCGCCGTGGCCGAGCGAAAGAATGCCGCAATACCCCCAGACCAGATCGAGGCCGACGGCGAGGAGCGCGTAGCTCAAATATTTGCCGGCGAGGGCCATGGTGGCCGTCGAGACGTGCAAGGCGGAGCCCGACGGGGCCATGAGGTTCGCGGCGGGCACGGCGACGGCCGAGACGAGGAGGAGCGCCAGGAAGCCTGCGCCAACCGGGCCGACGAAGCCGAAGCGCTTGGCCTCGCTCATGTTCATGCCTCGACCGCGCGGCCCTTCAACGCGAAGAGCCCGCGTGGCCTCTTCTGGATGAAGAGGATGATGAAGACGAGCAGCACGATCTTGCCGAGCACAGCGCCGGCAAAAGGCTCGAGGAATTTATTCGCCATCCCGATCGACAAGGCGCCGATCACGGTGCCCCAAAGATTGCCGACACCGCCGAAGACGACGACCAGAAAGGAATCGATGATATAGCCCTGACCGAGGTTGGGAGAGACATTGTCGATTTGCGAGAGCGCGACGCCGGCAAGCCCGGCAATTCCCGAACCGAGGCCGAAGGTGAGCGCGTCGATGGCGTTCGTGCGAATGCCCATCGATGATGCCATGCGGCGGTTTTGCGTGACGGCGCGGGTGCGCAACCCGAAGCTCGTGAAGCGCAGCACGAGCTGCAGCGCCACGAACACCGCGACCGCGAACACCATGATGGCGAGCCGGTTAAGCGTGATCTGCATGCCGCCGAGTTCGAAGGCGCCAGACATGAAGGCAGGCGTGTCGACCTCGCGATTGGTCGGGCCGAAGCCGCTGCGCACCGCCTGCTGCAGAATGAGCGAGATGCCGAAGGTCGCGAGCAAGGTCTCGAGCGGACGCCCGTAGAGGAAGCGGATGACGCAGCGCTCGATGACGATTCCAGCCATGCCTGAGACGAGGAAGGCGGCCGGTATGGCCAAGGCGAGCGCAAGCCCGATGTTGCTCGATCCTCGGCCGCGCATGGCCTCTTGAATCGCGAAACTCGTATAGGCGCCGAGCATCACCATCTCGCCGTGCGCCATGTTGATCACGCCCATGACGCCGAAGGTGACGGCAAGCCCGATAGCAGCAAGAAGCAGCACCGAGCCGAGCGATAGCCCATACCAGGCGTTTTGCACGATGGCCCAAAGCGCGAGGCGGCTCTCCACGGCAGCAGAGGCGGCATCCGCCGCGGATTTGACGGCGGTCGGCGCGTCTGTCCCGACCGATCGCAATAAGGATAGGGCGTCCTGATCGCCGCGCTCGCGGATCGTCTTGACGGCGTCGAGGCGCTCCTCTTGCGTCGCGTCCGTCTTGCTTATGACGAGCGCCGCGCGAGCCTCTTGCATCGCGCGCTTCACCGTCGGGTCGGTCTCCTTGGCAAGCGCCGTCTCGATTGTGCCGAGCGACGTGGCGTTGCGGGATTTGAATTCCGTTTCGGCGGCTTCGCGCCGCTTCGCGGGATCGGCAGCCATGAGCGTGAGGGAGCCCAGCGCCGCATCGATCGTCGCGCGCACGCGATTGTTGATGCGCACTGGCTTCAGCCCGCCGGGAAACGCCGCGAGCGCAGCTCCGGTCAGCGCATCGAAGCTTTTGCCGCTCTCGTCCTTCAGCACGATCTGCTTACCGGCGGGGCTGTAGAAAAGTCGACGATCGGCGAGCGCCGACAGGAGAGTTTGCGCCTTCTCGTC
Organism: Beijerinckiaceae bacterium; assembly: GCA_035949255.1. Taxonomy (GTDB): domain Bacteria; phylum Pseudomonadota; class Alphaproteobacteria; order Rhizobiales; family Beijerinckiaceae; genus GAS188. The sequence continues at coordinate 71,271 of DASZIL010000041.1, forward strand.
TCCGCTCGCGGCGAGCGCCGAGACCGCGTTGTCGATCTCGTTGAAGTTCTCGGTCGCGAAGCTTGCGAATAGTTGCGCGCGTTCGGCCGCGCGCGCATCGGGCCCGAGATACCCGATGAGCGCGAGGACCAAGAGCAGCAGGCCAAGCAGGCGCGCGTGTTGCCGCATCTCTCTTATCCGTCCGTCGGCGGCACGGCGAAGGCGTCGCGAACAGTGACGCCTTCGCCCATTTTCAGGCGCTGGGAGCCAACCCGACGGGCATCGAGGTCACGTCCCCTGGCCGCCGCATTTGCCGGTCCTGACGTTGAAATTCCCGCAGCTCATCGGCTTTCGCCAATCGGCGATCAGGTCCTTCGAGCCTTCGAGATACGGCGACCATTCATTAGCCACCACGAGACCCGGCGTTTGCCAGACCGTCGAGAATTGCCCATCCGCCTGCACCTCGCCGATGAACACCGGCTTGGTGATGTGATGGTTCGGCATCATGGTCGAAAAGCCGCCGCTGAGGTTCGGCACCGAAATGCCGACGAGCGCATCGATGACCTTGTCGGGGTCTGTCGTGCCCGCCTTCTCGACCGCCTTCACCCACATGGCAAAGCCGATCACATGGGCTTCCATCGGATCGTTCGTTACGCGCTTCGGGTTCTTCGTGTAGGCCTTCCATTTTTCGATAAAGGCCTTGTTCTCGGGAGTGTCGATCGACTCGAAGTAATTCCAGGCGGCGAGATGGCCGACGAGCGGCTTGGTGTCGATGCCGGCAAGCTCTTCCTCGCCGACCGAGAAGGCAATGACGGGAATGTCGGTCGCCTTCACGCCTTGGTTGCCGAGCTCCTTGTAGAAAGGAACATTGGCGTCGCCATTGATCGTCGAGACCACCGCGGTCTTCTTGCCCTCGGATCCGAATTTCTTGATCGCGGCGACGCGCGTCTGCCAGTCGGAAAAGCCGAAGGGCGTGTAGTTGATTGAGATGTCCGCATCCGCGACGCCCTTCGACTTGAGATAGGCTTCGAGGATCTTGTTCGTCGTTCGCGGATAGACGTAATCCGTGCCTTCGAGCACCCAGCGCTTCACGCCCTCACCCATCAGGTAATCGACGGCGGGGATCGCCTGCTGGTTCGGCGCGGCACCGGTGTAGAAAACGTTGCGCTCGCTCTCCTCCCCCTCATATTGCACGGGGTAGAAGAGAACCGAATCGAGTTCCTTGAAGACCGGCAGCACGGATTTTCGCGAGACCGAGGTCCAGCACCCGAAGACGGCCGCGACCTTGTCCTTGCCGATGAGCTCCCTCGCCTTTTCGGCGAAGAGGGGCCAGTTGGAAGCCGGGTCCACCACCACGGCTTCGAGCTTCTTGCCGAGCAATCCTCCCTTCTGGTTTTGCTCGTCGATCAGCATCAGCATCACGTCCTTCAACGTGGTCTCGCTGATCGCCATGGTGCCGGAAAGGGAATGGAGAATTCCAACCTTGATCGTATCGTCCGCACGCACGGGCGCGACCGCCACCCCGGCGAGCGTCGCGCCGAGCGCGAGCCCCAAGATCGCTCTCCGGTTGATCACGGCTCTCCGGTTGAATTGATAGCGCATCGACCCACCTCCACTTTTCTTGCGTCGCTCCATGCGACACGCACGGATGCGCAAGTCCCGTGCCAAGAAGCTTCGAGCGGTCGATGAAGGTAAAACGCGATCAGGACTGCGCGACGCGCGGAAATATGCCTAGAATTTCACGCAATGCTTATTTTGCGAGCAAACACTCGCCTGAACGGCGCTCCGCAAGGGCGGGCCCAAGCCTTCGCGCGCTCGACGTGTGAAGCGGCAGGATGGAAGAAATATCAGCACCGCATTGCCCCGCAACGCCTCGTCTTCATCGACGAGACCTGGGTGAAAACCAACATGGCCCCGCTGCGCGGCTGGGGACCACCGGGGCGGCGCTTGGTGGCCATGTCCCTTATGGTCATTGAAAGACCCTCACCTTCATTGCGGCTCTGCGCATCGATCGTGTTGATGCACCTTGGGTCGTCGATGGACCTATCAACGGCGAGCTCTCGCTGTGTATGTCGAGAAAATACTCGTGCCGACGCTTACCAACGGTGATGTCGTGATCCTCGACAACCTCGGCAGCCACAAAGGCCAAGCCGCACGAAGTGCTGTCCGCCAGGCCATCCATATGATGTTCTTGCCGCCCATGGCCCTGATCTCAATCCCATCGAACAGCTGTTCGCAAAACTCAGCTATCACGTGCGAAAGGCACAACCGAGGATTGTCGATCATGGCAAAGGGTGGGGAAAATCCTCGACCTCTTCTCACAAACTGAATGCGCCAACTATCTCAAGAGCGCCAAATGCGCTTCCATGTAAAATCGACATGCTCTGGAGCGGGACGCGTCAGGCTTACACAAGGCCCGGCCAGACACGGGCGCTCGTGATCGGGCCATTTCACCGCAAGCGTAGTCGATATAGAGTGAGGGCGAGCTCGCCTTGGGGACAGAGTCATGGTTGAGGATCGGCGCGACGTCAGGGGCCCATCCGCATCCGGAACGAGCCGATCCTACAAGGACCGCCCCTGGCTCGATCTTTACCCTCCGGGCGTTCCCAAAGAGATCGACACCGAAAACCTCGGCACGCTCGTCGATCTCTTCCACGAGAGCGTCCGCAGCTTCGCCGAACGCCCCGCCTATAAGAGCTTCGGCAAGAGCGTAAGCTTCGCGGAAATCGAACGCCACGCCACCGCCTTCTCGGCCTGGCTGCGCGCCCAAGGGATCGAAAAGGGCGATCGCGTGGCTCTCATGATGCCGAACATCCTCGCCTATCCGGTCGCGATGTTCGGCGCGCATCTTGCGGGCGCCGCGGTCGTCAACGTCAATCCGCTCTATACCTCGGCGGAGCTGATCCATCAGGTCAACGATTCGGGCGCGCGGGTCATCGTCGTTCTGGAAAATGTGGCGCATACGGTTGCCGAGGCCCTGCCGCACCTCAAGCTCGACAAGGTGGTGATCGCGAAGCTCGGCGACGTGATGGGACTGAAGGGCGTGGTCCTCAACCTCCTCGCTCGCTACCTGAAAAAGGCCGTGCCTCCCTTCGAGATCAAGCACGCGGCAAGCTTCTCGGCGGCGCTGCAGCTCGGCGCCACCTTGCCGAAACCGACCGTCAACATCTCGGGAGATGACATTGCCTTCCTGCAATATACGGGCGGCACCACCGGCGCATCGAAAGGGGCCGTGCTCCTGCACCGCAATCTCGTCGCCAATGTCGAGCAGATCACCGCCTGGTTCCGGCCGGAGACCGATCCGGCGGTTTCGCAGGTGATGATCGCGGCGCTTCCGCTTTATCACGTCTACGCGCTGACTTGTAACTGCCTCTACATGATGCGCATCGGAGGATGCGCCGTGCTGATCACCAATCCGCGCGACATCAAGCGCTTCGTCGCAACCTTGCGCAACACGCGCTTCACCGTCATCACCGGCGTCAGCACGCTCTACAATGCGCTCGTCCAGGCGCCGGATATCGACAAGGTCGATTTTTCCCAACTCGTGATCAGCAGCGCCGGCGGCATGGCGGTCCAAGAGGCGGTCGCCGAGAAATGGAAGGCGCTGACCGGCAGCGTCATTTCGGAAGGCTACGGCCTGTCGGAGACCTCGCCCGTCGTGACCGCCAACCGCGGCAGGCCGGAGGTTTTCTCCGGAACCATCGGATTGCCGGTGCCCTCGACCGAGGTATCGTTGCGCGCCCCGGAGGACGGCGCGGAGGTTCCGGTCGGCTCGCCCGGCGAATTATGCGTGCGTGGCCCCCAGGTGATGCAGGGATATTGGCGGGCGCCGAACGCGACCGCGGCGGTATTCTATCCGGACGGCTTCTTCCGCACCGGAGACGTGGCGACGATGTCGCCGGACGGCGAGTTCCGGATCGTCGATCGCATCAAGGACATGATCTCGATCTCGGGGCTGAAGGTCACGCCGAACGAGGTCGAGGCCGTGATCGCGAGCCATCCCGAGGTGATCGAGGTCGCGGTCATCGGCCTGCCCGACCCTCATTCCGGGGAAGCGGTGACGGCCTATGTGGCGAGCCGCTCGCTCAATCTCACCGAGGATGTGGTGCGCGCCTGGTGCCGCGAACGCCTTGCCCCCTATAAGGTGCCGCGTCACGTCATCTTCCGGGAGAGCCTGCCGAAGAGCAATGTGGGCAAGGTCCTGCGCCGCGCGCTCCGCGACGAGGCCTTGCTGGCAATGAAGGCGGCTGCCCGCACGGGTTGAGAAGCTTAGCCGGCACCCGGGAGCCGGCCGGCACCGAAGGCGAAGCCCGAGCCGAGCACGAACTCGTGATCGCGGGCCCTCGGGCCTTCCGCGTTCCATCCGCTCCGCACGACCTTGTGATCATCGTCGGCGCCTCCGACGCGATATGTCGTTGAGCGCCGCCGATTCGACGGCTCTCTGTCGGGCGTCTCTTCCAGCGCCTGGTTGGCTTCAAGCAACGTACCAAGGACCGCGATGGACATCGATGTTTCCGGCTGGCAGAGGCCGCAAGAGCCTCGGCCCGCCAAGAATGCGAATTTGGCCAAGAATGCGAGTTTGGCCAAGAATGCGAATTTGGCCAAGACGCCGGATCTCACCAAGGCCCCGGCCGCCCTGTTGTTCGTCGCCACCGATCTCCTGGCGCGATCCTTCGCCGACACGATCGGCCGCCGACATGATCTCACCCTTGCCGAATGGCGCTGCATGATGGTGCTGGCGCCGCGGCCCGGGTTGGCGAATATCGAGGTTGCCGAAGCGAGTGGTGTCGACGTCATGACGGTGAGCCGTGCGCTGCGGCGCCTCGAGCGCCACGGCCGTCTCGAGCGGCGCGCCGATCCCGCGGACAAGCGCCGCGTCACCGGGAGCCTCACGCCGAAGGGCCTCGATCTTTACCGCACCGTGGCGCCGAGCGCCGAGCTTCTCTTCGCCGAGCTCAACGTGCAGGATCGGGCTCAGCTCAGCCGTTATCTCAAGACCGTCATCGCGAGCCTGCGCTGAGGCGCGCTCGCCGGAACGAGTTTCGCGGCGTAGCCGTGCGCTGGCGAACCAAGAACCCGCGCGAATCATAGCCCTCGCGGCGCGCCGAAGCGTGCGCGCAATAGCCCTCGCTTAAAGCGGCGAACGTTTACACTGCGCGCCGAGGCCGCATGTGTTGACCCCGCCCCTCAACGTAGCCTAGAGCAGGGGCCGCAAAAAGTGGGAACCGGTTTCTTGAAAAAGATCATGCTCGATCAATAACTAGAGCATGATGACGAGACCGGCCACAAGGGTCCGCCGCATGTCGATGTCCGAGCGCTACAACACCCGCGAATCCGAGCGGAAATGGCAGGCCGCCT
>DASZIL010000042.1:0-104106 GCA_035949255.1 Beijerinckiaceae bacterium
TGCTAGAGCCGGGTTGCTTCGAAGAGGTAGGTGTCGGTCTGCGATCGAGGCGGCCTAGGATTGCCGTCTACCTGTGCCAGGCGTCGGCGACGGAGCGCACGCAGCACCATGCAAGGAGATACCCAATGGACGATGACGTCAAAGTCCTTGAACGCATCTACGATCGCTTTTGCGCCGACCGACGTGCTGCGCTTGTCAAAGGGGATGACCTACAAGAACGCCATCGCGGGGCTGCCGCATCATTACAAGCTTGCCCGGCTTTAAAGCCTACCATGTGGGGACTGGGTCGGCCTAGAAGCAATGTCGATCAGCTTCTGGGAAACAGTGAATTCTTCTTCCCACTCGGTTGTGGTGTGCTGGTTTTCGTCCGGCCATTTCTGTCTTGCTCTACTGTGGAAATGACTGGTGAGGATGATCCCGATAAAAAATTGAAGAGGCACCGCTGAACGTAGAACAGAAATAGAACGACCTGAAGGCATTGTCAATTTATGCACCTTTGAATACTGACGCGATGGGGCAGCAGAACAGGTTGAGGTAACATCGCGCTAGTAGTCGAAATCTGACGCTCGGTACCGCCGGCTTGGCCGCTTGCGACCCCAAGTCGGACCTTCGACAACCGCGCCCAAACGTCTGGAGTGGGCCGGAAGCGGAATGGCAGCTTTCGGAAGATAAGCAACGAAAACGGACGTTTTCGCGCAGAGGCGCCCGCCCGAATACCGCGAATGCATTGGAGAACACAGGGATCATGAAGCGCCTCATCAGTCTATTCCTCGCGGGGCTCGCCTTTGCGGCCTCGCACCGCGCCAGCGCACAGACGCTCGATCAGGTGAAGTCGCGGGGGCAGCTCATCTGCGGCGTGAATGTCGGCCTCGGCGGCTTCGCGCTCCCCGATGCCGACGGCAAATGGGCCGGTTTGGAGGTCGATTACTGCCGCGCGATTGCGGCCGCCATATTCGCCGATGGCACGAAGGTGAAATTCGTGCCGCTCGACGCCGCGAGCCGTTTCGAGGCCCTGAAATCGGGCGCCGTGGACGTGCTGATCCGCAGCGCCACCTGGACCTTGTCGCGCGACACCATTCAAGGCCTCGATTTCGAGGCCGTCTACTACTATGACGGCCAAGGCTTCATGGTCCGCAAATCCATGAAGGTCCAGTCGGCCCTCGAGCTCGACGGCGCATCGATCTGCGTGGCACAGGGCAGCACGACGGAATTGAACCTAGCGGACTATTTCCGCGCCCATAACCTCAAATATGAGGGCGTCGCCTTCAAGAGCAATGACGAGACGGTGCAGGCCTATGCGGCCGGCCGTTGCGACGCCTATACGACGGACGCCTCAGGTCTCGCTTCATTCCGCCTGAACCTGCCGAATCCCGACGAGCACCTCATCCTCCCAGAGATCATTTCGAAAGAGCCCCTCGCCTTCGCCGTCCGCAAGGGCGATTCCCAATGGGCGACGATCGTGAGATGGGTGCATTTCCTGATGGTCGATGCGGAGGAGGCAGGGGTCGATTCCAAGAATGTCGACGACATGATGAAATCGGCGAACCCCGAGGTGAAGCGGATGCTGGGCGTCGAGGGGAAGTTCGGCGAGGGCCTGGGCCTTTCCAACACCTGGGCGGTCAACGTGCTGAAGCAGATCGGCAATTACGGCGAGGTCTATGAGCGCAATCTCGGCTCCTTGTCGCCGCTGAAGATACCGCGCGGCCTCAACAAGCTGTGGTCCAAAGGTGGGCTGCAATACGGACCCCCGATCCGCTAGAAAACCGTCCCGCGTCATGGCGGGCCAAAAGGGCGCGGATCGCGCTTCCTTTGGATCAAATCCCATTGGGCGATCGCTTTGCGTGTTTCTCGTCAAGGTAGCGAGCATGCCGGTCTCTCCTCGCCAAGGGCCGGTCTGCCTCCGTCTGAAGTCGCCAGGCGAGCGCGATGGTCAGCGCCTGCGCGAGGCACATCGGCGCGGCGAGCGAGCGGGAAAAGGTGTATTCGTGCTCGGGCACGGCGAAGAGCACCCGACTGTTCTTGGCAAGGGGCGACAGCGTGCTATCGCTGATCGCCACGATCGGCACGCCGCGCGCGGCCGGGTGAATCATCGCTCGCCGAAGCCGACTCCGGCCGCTTCGGCCGGCGCGACCAGGGCCGATCCTCGTCGGGCGAACGCGCCGAGCTTATCGCGAAACCTTTCGCGGTGATTTGCAAGGTGACGGCGCCTGAATTTTCAAGGCTCGGGCGATCGAGGACGAGCGGCGCGGCGCAAGTCGCAGGCGCCTTGTGCGGCGAGACGATGATGTCGGCGCGCAGGCAATCTTCCTCGAAACCGGACTGCTGGGTGACGAGCGCGAGCGCGCTCCCGTTGGTGAGCCTCCCCACGCAGCCGAGCTTGTCGCAATAGGTTCCAAGCGCCAAGAGCGCGCGAGCCTCACGGCCATCGCCATCGGCGCGCAGCCATTGCTCCGCCTCGAAGGGATCGGGTCGCGCCCCGATCACCGCGAGCTTGCCGTCCGAGAGACGTACCGCGGCGCTTTCTCCCGTCGGCGCGATCGCGACATCGAAGCCCCGGCCGGAGACGGCGCCGATGATGCCGACGATGAGGAATGCGAGAGAGGTGAGCCGCATGAGGAGGCTCCGCCAGAGCACGACCGAAAGCACGCCAAGCGTGAGAAACAGGATGGCCCAAGGCGCGAAGGCCCGGATGTAGAAAGTGGAATCGGGCGCCGCCGCGATCTTGGCCGCGGCCCAGAAGATGAGCTCGATGCCGCTCCCGACATAATGCCATACCGGCCCATCGAGCCCGAGCGGATAGAGAAGCGCCCCGAGCAAGGCGCCGGGCACGGCAAAGAATTCGATGATGGTCAAGGTGAGCGGATTGCCGATGAGCACGTAAGGGCTCAGCTCGTGAAAGTTGTACGCCATGTAGGAGGCCGTAGCCAAGGTCGCGCAGAAGGTGGCGATGAAGAGCCAGGCGAGGACCTCGACGGCTCTGCCGAGCAGGCGCGACAAGAAGCCCGAAGGTGGGGGTTCGCGGCGCTCCCGCTCCGCCCTTTTCCTCGCCGAGATTTCCATGCGCGCTTCGCTCACCGCCACGAGCGCCGAGACCGCCGCGAAGGAGAGCTGGAAGCTGGCGCCGAGCACCGCTTCCGGCTCGAATATGATCACCGCGAACGCGGCATAAGCCAGGTTGCGCATGGTGATGGCGCGCCGGTCCGCGATCACCGCCGCGAGCACGATGAGCGTCATGAACAAGGCGCGTTCCGTGCCGACGCGCGAGCCCGTGACCACATCATAAGCGATGGCGCCGAGAATCGCGGCGCCCGCCGCCCATTTCTTGATCGGGCAGCGCAAGGCAAGCATGGTCGAGAAGGCGAGCAACCGGCGCACGATCCAGAAGATCATCCCGGCGACGAGCGTCATCTGCACGCCGGAGATCGTGATGATGTGGAAGATGCCGGCTTCGCGAATGAGCTCACGCGCCTTGTCGGAGAGGAGGTCACGCTTTCCGGTGACCATCGCGGCGGCCACCGCACCCTCATCACCGCCAACGATGGTGAAAATGCGCTGCGCCAGCGCGTTGCGGGCGCGGTCGATCGCCGTCGTCAGCGCGAGCCATGGGCCCGCGGACGCCGGTGCCGGCACGGTCTCGATGCGTCCGAGCACCGAACCAACCCCGCCGATCCTCGCGAAATAAGCATCGCGCGCGAAATCATAGCCGCCGGGCAGGACGAGCCTCGCAGGCGGCAGGACGCGCGCCGTGACCGAGATGAAGGCGCCAGCCTCCACATGCGGTGTTTCGCGCAAGGTGAGGCGAAGGCGATATGGGGTTTCCTCCGGGCGCAAGCCTTCGGCCTTCGCGACCCGCACCACGAAACGCGCGCCTACGCGGCGCAGATCCATCTCCTCGATCGTGCCGGTGAGCTTGAGGACGCGAACCTTGTCGATGACCGGGGCGGAAAGAAGAGTGGAACGCAAGGAGGCCGAAAGGAAGCCCGCCGACAGGACGGCCAGCACCAAGGCGAAGGCGAAAGGTGCTCGCCAGCGCCGCAGCAGGAAGGCGAGAACCGCTCCGCCCGCAGTGAGCACGCCGGCATAAGCGAGCGAAGGCTCGCGATCGGCGGCAAAGTAGAGAATGACGCCGGCGCCCGCCGCCACCGGAAGCCAAAGGAACAGCCGTCGATGGGCGATCTCGATCTCGATCGCCGCGCGGAACCGCTGGCCAAGATCAAGCCAAGCCTCGCGCAGGGAAAAGCCGGCGAATACACGGTCCGCGCCCGTCGGGACCCCGATCGCCGCGCCGTCTTCAACGCTACTCACGCTCGTGACAAGGCCCCCCGGATGCCCTATGTGCCGCCCCAATGCTGACACGCGATATTCTCGGCCAAGGGAAGCGGATGTGCAATATCTCCCCGATGATGGATTGGACATCGGTCAGGTCCAAGCGCGGTCGGGGCGACCTGATCGTGCGGCTTGCTCCGCTTCCTCGCCATCCGCGCTGTCGGGAGGGGCGTGCGGCCGAGCGCGTTTCTGTCGCCGTGAAATCTTGAGAACCGTGGCGCCACGGCCTGCGACGCAAAGGGCGAGGTCGAGGCGTCACGGCGTCACCGGCTCGCTCGACGCTAGGCGGATGCATCCGCTTCGACCCTGTTCCCCGTTCTCCTGGATTTATTGATGCCCGGCACCATCGTCACACGCTTCGCCCCCTCCCCCACGGGATTTCTTCACATCGGTGGGGCGCGCACCGCTCTTTTCAACTGGCTCTATGCCCAGCACAACGGCGGGCGCATGTTGCTGCGCATCGAGGACACGGATCGCGAACGTTCGACGCAAGCTGCCATCGCCGCGATCCTCGACGGGCTCAAATGGCTCGGGCTCGTTTGGGACGGAGATGCCGTCTTTCAATTCGCGCGCGCGGCGCGCCACGCTGAGGCGGCGCTGAGCCTCGTTGCCGCCGGCAATGCGTATCCTTGCTACGCCTCGAAAGAGGAGCTCGATGAGATGCGCGAGACGGCGAAGCGCGAGGGGCGCCCGATGCGCTACGACGGGCGCTGGCGCGACCGCGATCCCAAGGAGGCGCCGCCCGGCGTGAAGCCCGTCATCCGCCTCAAGGCGCCGTCCGAGGGCGAGACCGTGGTCGAGGACATGGTGCAAGGCCCCGTCACCTGGCAGAACAAGGATCTCGATGATCTCGTGCTTCTGCGTTCCGACGGCACGCCAACCTATATGCTCGCGGTCGTCGTCGATGATCACGATATGGGCGTGACCCACGTCATCCGCGGCGACGACCATCTCACCAATGCGGCGCGCCAGACCCAGATCTATCGCGCCTTCGGCTGGGAGGTGCCGAACATGGCGCATATCCCGCTGATCCACGGGCCGGACGGGGCGAAGCTGTCGAAGCGCCACGGCGCGCTTGGCGTCGACGCCTATCGTTCGCTCGGCTATCTTCCAGCGGCGCTGCGCAATTATCTCGTGCGCCTCGGCTGGTCGCATGGCGACCAGGAAGTGTTCTCCACGCAGGAGATGATCGACGCCTTCGATCTTCAGGCCGTCGGACGCTCGCCGGCGCGCTTCGATTTCGCCAAGCTCGAGAATTTGAACGGCCTCTACATCCGTGAAACGCCGGATCGCGAGCTGGTGAAGGCGGTCGAGGACATCCTGCCCGAAGTCGGGTCGGCGCGCGGCGCGCCGAGCGCGCTCGATGATAACGCGCGCTCGCGCCTCGTCGCCGCCATGCCCGGGTTGAAGGAGCGCGCCAAGACACTCGTCGAATTGATCGACGGCGCTTATTATCTTTACGCCGCGCGCCCTCTGGCGCTCGACGACAAGGCGCGGGCCTTGCTCACGCCGGCCGCGATCGAAACGCTCGCCAAGATCGGAACCGAGCTCGAAAGCATCCGGCAGGACTGGGCCGCCGCGCATCTCGAGGCGGCGGTGCGAGGCTTCGCCGAAAGGGAGGGGATGAAGCTTGGCCAGGTCGCGCAGCCGTTGCGCGCGGCGCTCACGGGACGCGCCACCTCGCCCGGCTTGTTCGACGTGATGGTGGTGCTCGGACGTGACGAGTGCCTGGCGCGCATCAAGGATGCGTTGACGCAAAGCCCCGCCACCGTGGAATGATGGCGGTTCGTCTCGTCGGCATGACGCCCTCGGGTCTCTGCTAGATCAAGGATCGCGGCGCAAACGAGAGGCGCTCGAGGGGCCACGGGTGTTTCGCGCCTCACTTCTTGCCTCCAAGGAGGAGGCACTCGGCTTGCTCACCCTTGTCAAACGCGTTACGCACTGCAACATAGCAGGAGGGCATGACGCTTGGGGCCGGTCAGGGATCGATCGGTTCCGGCGAGGGTTCACATGTCGTGCTTCAGCGCGACCAACCGATAGGCTGAGCAATGGGCATCGTCACCTCTTTCACGGTCGGCAATAAGGTCATCGACCTTCCCGCGCGTGAGGGTTCCGTCGGCCCCAGCGTGGTCGACATCTCCAAGCTCTACACGCAAACCGGCATGTTCACCTACGATCCCGGATTCACCTCGACGGCAAGTTGCGATTCCAAGATCACTTATATCGATGGCGACGAGGGCATCCTCCTTTACCGAGGCTACCCGATCGAGCAGCTCGCCGAGCACGGCGATTTTCTCGAGACCGCCTATCTGCTTCTCTACGGTGAATTGCCGACGAGCCAGCAGAAGGACGACTTCGTCTTCCGCGTCACGCGCCACACCATGGTGCATGACCAGATGTCGCGCTTTTTCCAGGGCTTCCGGCGGGATGCCCATCCCATGGCGGTGATGGTGGCGGCTGTCGGCGCGCTCTCGGCCTTTTATCACGACTCGACGGATATTTCCGACGAGCACCAACGCATGGTGGCCTCGATCCGGATGATCGCCAAGGTCCCGACGCTCGCGGCCATGGCGTTCAAATATACGATCGGACAACCCTTCGTCTATCCGAAGAACGACCTTGATTACACTTCGAATTTCTTGCGGATGTGCTACGCCGTTCCCTGCGAGGAATACCACATCAACCCCGTTCTCTCGCGCGCGCTCGACCGCATCTTCATCCTGCACGCCGATCACGAACAGAATGCCTCGACCGCGACCGTGCGACTTGCCGGCTCTTCCGGCGCCAACCCCTTTGCTTGCATCGCCGCCGGGATCGCCTGTCTTTGGGGGCCGGCGCATGGCGGGGCCAATGAAGCTGCCCTCAAGATGCTGGCCCAGATCGGCACGCCCGATCGCATCCCCCAGTTCATCGCGCGCGCGAAGGACAAGAACGACCCGTTCCGCCTGATGGGTTTCGGGCATCGCGTCTACAAGAACTACGATCCGCGCGCCAAGATCATGCAGCGGACCACGCATGAGGTGCTGAACGAGCTCGGCATCAAGGATGATCCGCTTCTCGATGTCGCCCTCGAGCTCGAGCGCATCGCGCTGCATGATGAATATTTCATCGAGAAGAAGCTCTACCCGAACATCGATTTCTATTCCGGCATCACCTTGAAGGCGATGGGCTTCCCGACCGACATGTTCACCGTGCTGTTCGCGCTCGCGCGTACCACGGGCTGGATCGCCCAATGGAAGGAAATGATCGAGGATCCGAGCCAGAAGATCGGCCGGCCGCGCCAGCTATACACCGGCGCTCCGCGCCGCGATTACGCGCCGCTCGCCCAAAGGCATTGAGCGGCAACTTGCCCGGAGCGCCGGGTAATTCGCCCTCGATCCTTGCCGCCCGAGACAGGCTGTGTCGAGCTCGATGTGAGCTTGAGCGCTTTGCTTGTGTGAGCCCGATCCGAAAAACAGCCGCTTTTCAAGAACAGGCGATGAGCTTCAAGGAAGCTCGCTTACCACGACATGCGCGGCTCGCACCGCCGGGTTCGCGCCTTGCGCGGCGACACGTTCGCGCACGCGCGCGAGCGCGGCGAGCTGGGCGCGCCGCTCGGCCGTCTCGTCGAGGAGCGGCGCCAGGGCCGAAGTGAGGGCCTGAGCGGTGCAGGCCTCCTGGATGAGCTCGGGCACGGCCGGCTCGCCGAGGATGAGGTTCGGCAACAAAACGAAAGGCGCGGTGACAAGCGCACGCAAGATGCGTATCTCGAGCGCACCGACCTTATAGCCCGCAACCATCGGCACGCCCGCGAGCGCAAGCTCGAGCGTCACAGTGCCGGAGGCAGCAAGCGCCGCTCTGGCGCGGCGGAAAGCCGAAAGTTTCGCGGCCTCCCCCGTAACGATCTCCGGCGCCACGGGCCAATCACGTGTCTCAGCGACGATCTGCGCCTCGAGCCCCTCGACGGCCGGCAAGACCGGGCGGATCGGATGCAGCGCGTTCAGCTTCGCGACCGTCTCCCCGAATACCGGCAACAACCGGCCGATCTCCATGCGGCGGCTCCCGGGCAGAACGAGCACGATGGGCGGTAACGCCTCGCGCGCCGCTCGCTCCTCGCCGCTCGGCTCAAAATCGCCGAGCCGTTGCGACAGAGGGTGGCCCACATAGGTGCAGCTTGGACCACCCAGGCGACGATGCGCCTCGGGCTCGAAGGGCAATAGCGCGAGCACGTGATCGACATAAGCGCGCATGGCGCGGGCGCGCCCCGGCCGCCAGGCCCAGACGGAAGGGCTCACATAATCGATCACTGGCAGTTTCGGCAGTTTCGCCCGCACGCGCCGTGCAACGCGGTGAGTGAAATCGGGGCTGTCGATGATGATGAGCACATCCGGATTCGTGGCCAGGATGAGGGCAGCCGTCTCGCGGATGCGCCGCAAGATCAAGGGCAAGCGCGCGAGCACGGCGGAAAAGCCCATGACCGAAATATCCGAAAGCGCAAACAGGCTCCTCAGCCCTTCCCCCTCCATGGCCGGGCCGCCGACACCCACGAAGGTGAGCTTGCGGGGCGAAAGCGCCTCGCGCAGCTCGCGCATGAGCGGCGCGCCGAGCGCGTCGCCTGAGGCTTCCCCGGCGATGATGGCGATCACGAGGGCGCTCGAGCCTTGTGGCGCCGTGGGGTTCGCGCTCATGGCGCCCCGCGTCCCTTGAGCCCGAAAAGGAAGAGGCGTGCCTCATCCGCTGCGGCGACCATGGCTTCGCTTTCGAGGAGCAAGACCCGATGCGCCTCGATGATCACCCCGCCAAGACCGGCGCTCGCGGCGCGCTCGACGGTGCGCGGCCCGATCACCGGCATATCGACCTTGAGACTTTGCCCGACCTTGGCCGCCTTGAGCAAAAACCCGCCGCGGCCGGCGCGCGGCAAGCGGCCTTGCCGGCGAAGTTCGGCAACGCGTTCGAGAAGCGCGTCCGTCCCTTCCGCGCCTTCGATCGCGACGATGCGCTCGCCAAAGGCCACCAGAGCTTGCCCGACATCGAAAGGCGAGAGCGCATCGAGGCAGGAAAAGCCAAGCGCCGCCGCCGCCATCGCGTTGCCCGGCGGATCGATCTTGCCGAGGCGCCCTTCGGGTGCGACGAGCTCGGGGGCGACATCGGCCACGCCCAAGACAGGAAATCCTTGCACCTCGAACCAGCGCATCATTCCGCGCAGCATGGCATCATCACCGCGACGTATATTGCGCAGGAAATCGAATAGATAAGTCCAGCCGATGGCGTCGATGCGCATCGAGCTCAGCGTCGGACGGTTCATCGCGCCGATCAGCACAACCCCGGCGCAGCTTTCGCGCCGAAGCAGCCCGAAGAGCTTGCCCAATTGCCCAAGCGAGAGCCAATTGGCGCCGAGCCGGGCAAGGCCCGGATCGGCGATCCCTTCGATCGCGATGATGATGAACGGGCGGCCCGCCGCCAGCATCGCCTCGACCACGGCAAAGGGCAAAGCGCCACCCGCGCACAGAATGGCGATGGGGCGGCGCTCAGGCGAACGCGCCTCAGCGCCCGTCATCGGGCGTGCGCGGCGTGATCTCGGCCATCACGCACCATGGGACAAATCGCAACTGGCCCCCACCCGTTCCGAGGAGCATCCGGCCTGAAGGCTCACGGCTTCTGCCCCTGACCGTTGCGCGGCGTGCAAAGCGCCCGCTCGCCGCCGTCACGGATAAAGTCGAGGACTTCGTGCACGATGCGATGCTGGGCGAATTCGGCCGCGACATCCTCGAGGCGCTCCTTGAGCGTGCCCTCATCGGCGAAGAGCAGCCGATAGGCGCGGCGCAAATCATGCATTTCATCGCGCGAGAAGCCGCGCCGTTTCAAGCCGACGATGTTGAGCCCCGCAAGATGGGCGCGGTTGCCAAGCGCCATGCCGTAAGGGATGAGGTCATTTTCGAGGCCCGAGAGGCCACCGACAAAAGCGTGATCCCCGATGCGGACGAATTGCTGCACGGCGCAGCCGCCGCCGAGGATGACGAAACTGCCGATGCGGCAATGGCCCGCGAGCATCACGTTATTGGCGAGGATCGAATTCGAGCCGACGATGCAATCATGCGCCACATGGGCATTCGCCATGAACAGACAGTCGTCACCGACCAAGGTGTGCATGCCCCCTCCCGTCGTGCCGGGATTCATGGTCACGCCTTCGCGGATGATGCAGCGCGCGCCGACGGTAAGCGTCGAGGGCTCGCCCGCATATTTGAGGTCCTGCGGTTGATGCCCGATCGAGGCAAAGGGGAAGACGCGGGTCTTCGGCCCGATGGTCGTGCGGCCCGTGATCACCGCATGGCTCAAGAGCTCGCAACCATCGCCGAGAACGACGCCCGATCCGACGAAGCAATACGGGCCGATGCGCACATCCGCCCCGAGGCGCGCCCCCTCCTCCACGACGGTGGTCTTGTGAATCGCGCTCATCGCGAATGCAAGCAAGCTTCAGAGGAAAGCGGCGAGCTCATCTGTTCTCTTCGATACTGAGGGATGATGGTTTGCGCCCCGCACGTGAGTGGTGCACAGGCTCAATCGCGCACGAGCATCGCCGCGACCTCGGCTTCGGCCACCAGCGCGCCGGAAACCTTGGCCTCGCCGCGGAACCACCACATGTTGAGGCGGTTCTTGAGCTTCGTCATGTGGTATTCCAAGACGTCGCCCGGGATCACGGGCTTGCGGAACTTGGCCTTGTCGATGGTCATGAAATAGACGGCCTTGGGCCGCGGCGTCACCGTGCGCGCGCACAGCGCGCCTGCTGTTTGCGCCATTCCCTCGATTATCAAGACGCCGGGCATGATCGGACGGCCGGGAAAATGACCGGCGAATTGAGGCTCGTTGTAGGAGACATTCTTGATGCCGATGCAGCTCTGGTCGCCCTTCATCTCGATGATGCGATCGACGAGCAGGAACGGATAACGGTGCGGCAGATAGGTCAGGATCTCGAGGATCTCCGCCGTATCGAGTGAGCCTGTTGTATCGCCCATCGTTCAACCCTTCCGCGAGCCAGGCTGACGGACCTGGCTGCCACCTTCCTCGCCACCCGCGCCGAGGCTTTCGCGCTCTCCGCGCTTCCAGCGTTTGGCGAGGATCGTGATGAGCTGGAGCTCGCGGGCCCAATCCCTGATAGGCTTCGCCGGCGTGCCGCCCCAGCGGGCGCCGGCCGGCACGTTATCCTTGATATTGCTGGCGCCTGCAATTTGCGCGCCCGCGCCGATGCGCAAATGTCCGACGACACCGACATGCCCGGCGAGGACGACAAAATCCTCGAGCGTGACGCTCCCCGAAATCCCGACCTGACCCGCGATCACGCAATGGCGGCCGATGATGACGTTGTGCGCGATCTGGACGAGGTTATCGATCTTCGTTCCCTCGCCGATCATCGTGTCTCGATTGGCGCCGCGATCGATGGTCGTGTTCGCGCCGATCTCGACATCGTCCTGGATGATGACACGGCCGATCTGCGGCACCTTCGCATGGCCTTGCGGCCCCATGGCGAAGCCGAAGCCGTCCTGCCCGACGCGCACGCCCCCATGCAAGATGACGCGATTGCCGATGAGCGCATGAGTGACCGAAGCGCCGGGGCCGATGGAGCAGTCACGCCCGATCCGCACGGAAGGGCCGATCACGGCATTCGCCGCGATCAGAGTTCCTGAGCCAATCTCGGCATCAGGTCCGATCACGGCTCCCGGATCGACCGTGACACCGGTCTCGAGCCTCGCCGTCGCATCGACATGAGACCCCGGCGACACGCCTTGCGTGCCGCAGGTCGATGCGGGACGAGTAGCCGTCGGAAACAAATGACCGGCGACTTGCGCGAAGGCGCGGTAAGGGTCCTTGACGATAAGGGGGATGACCTCGCCTGGAACACGCGCGGCGTTCTTCTCGGCCACCAGGCAAGCAAGCGCCCGGGATCGCGCCAGCGCCTCGAGGTAATGCGGATTCTCGAGGAAGGTGAGCTCGTCGCCCTTCGCACGGTCCACGGCTGCCAAGCCTCGCACAGGCTTGTGTGCATGCTCGGGGGCGAGCGGCGCCGCGCCGACGAGCGCCGCCACCTCCGTCAGGGTCAGATCGACTGCCGGCTTGAAGAAAACAGGATCAGGCACGGTGCTCTCGCCAAACCCTCGAGGCGGCGAGCGCCTCGAGCAAGGTCGCAGCTTTGCTCAGAACGCCCCGCCGCCGGAGAAGCGGAAGACCTGCAAACGGTCGTACTTGTCCTTCGTCAAGGCGTAGGCGAGATCGAAGCGAATAGGCCCGAGCGGCGAGTTCCAAATGAGCGAGCTGCCGACCGAGGAGCGAATGATGTGTGAATCATGCACATTCACGCATTCGCTGACCTCGAAGTTGTTGGTCGCCGCGAAAGAGGTGGGGGGATTGCAGTTGACCGGGTTGGCGATCGTTCCACCATAGAAGCCGGGGAAGAATCTCTGCCCCTTGTAGCCGAACAACGTACCCGCGTCCGCGAATACGGCTCCCTTGATTCCAAGTTCACGAGGCACGCCCCAGATCGGGAACTGGAATTCGAGCGAGGCCCCGTAATAGGTGGTGCCGCCCAGCGGGTTGTCCTTGACGTCGCCGTTCAGGTCGCGCGGGCCGATGCCCTGGGGCGCAAAGCCACGCACGAGCTCAGGGCCAAGATTGAAGTTGTCGTTGATCTTGAGCTTATCGCCGCCATAGCCCCAGAGGTAACCGCCCTGCAGCTTCAAGAGGCCGACGACGTCCTCATAGACCTCGTAGTAATACTTGGCGACGCCCGTGGTACGCACCCACTTCGAATCGCCGCCCGCGCCCGCGAAATCCTGCTTGAGCTCGGCAAGAAGGCCCGAATGCGGGTCCTTGACGTTGTCGACTGTGTTGTAATCAAGCGTGTATCCCGGCGCCGAGGTCACGGTCGTTCCCTTGGATTCCTTCAAGGCGATCGACGCCTCGCCATTGGCGGTGCAACCCAACAAATTGACCGTGCCGTCGGGATTGAGCGGCGTGATGCCGGGGATGGGGGCCGAGCAATCGTTGAACGGCTGGGTCGTCGTGTTAGGGATAACGATGTCCGTCGAATAGACCGCGTAGCGTGCGACGAAGGTCCACTCCTCCGTGAGCGGGAATCCGACGCGGATCTGGCCACCCGTCGTGCGCGAGGTGTAGAGCGCGTAACGCGTATTGTCCTGGTACTTGGTGAAGAGATCGAAGCCCGCCGCCAATCTCTGCCCGAGGAAATAGGGATCGGTGAAGGAGAACTCGACGCCGTTCGAGCGTTGGCCTAGCGAGCCGCCAAGCTTCACATAAAGGCCGCGGCCGAGAAAATTGGTTTCGGTCACCGACACTTCGCCGATGACGCCGTCCGTGGTCGAGTAACCGCCGGAGACCGAGAAGGAGCCGGTGGGCTGATCCTCCACATCGACGACCACGATGATGCGATCGGGCGTTGAGCCCGGCTCGGTCGTGACCTTCACCGTCTTGAAATAGCCGAGGTTGTTGAGCCGCCGTTCGGCCCGATCCATCAGCACCTTGTTGTAGGCATCACCCTCGACGAGGTCGATCTCGCGACGAACGACATCGTCATGGGTGCGCGTATTGCCCTTGATGTCGATGCGCTCGATGAAAACCCGCGGCCCTTCTTCGACGATGTAGCCAAGCGTGACGGTATGGGTCGCCGGGTCGCGTGTGCCGACCGGGCGTGCCTGGCCGAACGCATAGCCTCGCGCGCCCACGAGGCCAGTGATGCCCTGGACGGTCTTCTCGACGAGATCGGCGTTGTAGACGCTCCCGGTCGAGGTGCGGACGGCGGAGTGTAGCTGGTCGGCATCGATGCCCTGAATATGCGACTCGACATTGACGGCGCCGACCCGGTACTGCGGCCCTTCGTCGAGCACGATCGTAAGCACATAGCCGCCGCGCGCCTCGTCGAAGACGGCGTCAGATGAGACCACGCGGAAATCGGCATAGCCGTTCTTGAGATAGTAGCGGCGAATTTGCTCGAGATCGGCGGCCACGCGATCGGGATCGTAAATGTCGGAGGTCTTGAAGAAGCTGAGCCAATTCGACTCGGTCGTTGTCATGATGTTCTTCAGCCGCCAGTTCGACACGGCGTTGTTGCCGACGAACTTGATCTCCTTGACGCCTGTCTTCTCGTTTTCCTTGATCGTGAAGACCACGTCGACCTTGCCGTTCGGCAAATCGACCACGCGCAGCGAGACATCCGCATGACCGCGGCCTTGCTGGCGATAGAGATCCTTCACGCGCTGCACATCGGCTTCGGCCACGGCCTCGCTGAAAGGCCCACGCGTCTTCGAGATCACGGTCGATTCGAGCGTATCGGTCTTGAGCTTGTTGTTCCCCTCGAAGACAACGCGCGAGATCTGGCTTTTGGCGTTGATGGTGACGACGAGATTGGTGCCCTGGCGGGTGACCGTCGATCCTGGAAAGAAACCGACCTTGTCGAGCTCGGCCTTGGCGGCAGCCGGATCGAGAAGATTGCCGTCGCGGGTGACATAGCCTTTGATCTGCTCGGGATCGACATTGGCGTTGCCGCGCACGATCACCTGCTGAGCGAAGGCCGGCAATACCCCAAACAGCACGACTATTACGACCGCGGCCACCCGGAACGCCGGGAGCCGAAGGGAAGTCCAATCAAACATCGTCCGCCACCGCTCTAGCCAAATATGCACGCCCGCTCCCCGGGATTCTCTTTCACTGCCCTTCTATCGGGTTTCCAAGCCAGCGCAATCGCTTCGCAGCGTTAAGGGATATTTATCGCGAGGGCGTGACCGCAAGGCCACGCCCCAAGAAGCATACCCGGAAAAACATATCTCAGAAACCATATGGGTCCCCCGCCAGGCCCCGAGAAAACCCGTCGCCTGAACGGGACGGCCCGAGATTGCCGGGAAAAGGCCGATTCGCCAAGTGGCTTTTGGCCAAGTGCCTTTTTGGCAAGTGGCTTTGGGCAAGTGGCTTTTGGCGAAGTACTGTTAGGCCAACCGGCTTTTAGGCAGTGCCTTTCCGGCTATGCCTTTTCGGGCCAAATCCTGCCCTCGTGAAGAGGCCCTGCGGCGCGCGCCTGATGGCACCGCCGCCGTCCCGCCGCATGGCGGCAGCGAGGTCTTCAGGAGGTGGCGATACGCCAGATGTCGTTGAAGGTCACGAAGAGCATAAGCGCCACGACGAAGGCGAGGCCCATGCGAAAGCCCATTTCCTGCGCCCTTTCGCTCAACGGACGCCCGCGCGAACCTTCGATCGCGAAAAACAACAGGTGGCCGCCATCGAGGAGAGGGATCGGGAAAAGGTTGACCAGCCCCACCGAAGCCGACATCCAGGCCATGAAATTGAATAGCGGGACGAGGCCCCAGCTCGCCACGACGCCGACCGCCTGACCGATTCCGAGCGGGCCTGAGAGCTGGGACGCCGATTCGCGGCCCACGAGCATGCCCACGACAAAGCCGAGCGTCTTCTCGATGAGGCCGTAGGTATCGGAAAGCCCACTTCCGACGGCGCCGAGAAGCGAGGGGTAGCTGTAATGCAGGTCGCGCGGATCGCTCGAGGGGGTCACGCCGAGGCGCCCGATGCTCTGGCGACCGAAGGGTGTCTTCGTATCGGTGAGCACCGGCGTCGCCGTGAGCGTGACGTCCTGGCCCTGACGCTCGACCACAAAGGTCAAGGTTGTGCCCGGATGGGTGCTCACGACCTGTTGCAGCTCGGAAAAGCCGGCAATCGGCTGCCCGTCGATCTGAAGCACGACGTCGCCAGGAAGAAAGCCTGCCGCTGCCGCGGCGCTTGCCGGCTCCACCTGCTCGATGCGCGGCGTCAGGGTCTGCTTGCCGTAAAAATACGCGGTCGCCGAGAAGATCGCGATCGCGAGGATGAAATTCGCCATCGGCCCCGCCGCGACAATGAGCGCGCGCGCCCACACGGGTTGGGCCGGAAGGCTCCGGCGGCGCATCTCGGGCGACATCTTCGCGAGCGCGGCGTCATCCGGCATGCCCGCGGCGTTCTGGTCGCCGTAGAACTTCACATACCCGCCGAGCGGCATGGCGGCGACGCGCCAACGCGTACCTTTCTTGTCATTGAAGCCGAACAGCTCCGGCCCAAATCCCAGCGAAAACGTCCAAACCCCCACCCCGCACCAGCGGCCCACGATGAAATGGCCGAGTTCATGCACGAAAACGACGATTCCGAGCACGAAAAGCATGGGTATGACATTGCCGATCAGAATATGCATCAGCGTCGTCCCGAGGGAGAGAAAGCTCATCTTACGTCCTTGCTGTCGCTCGAATATGGCAAGATCACGCCCGAAACCCGATCGGACACACGAAGCTCATTCAAAGGCGCAGGCGACGTTAACGGATTGTTGAGCATAGATCGCAACCCCGTTCCGGCCGCAAGCTGGCCAAAAGGCTTGGTTGAGAACATGGTGAATGGCCGCGAGGCCTAAGCTCGGTTGCTCAAGCCGACAGGCCAAGCGCCACGGCGACGACGAGAGATGCGAGCGCAAACCCGTCGAGCCGGTCCATGAAACCCCCATGTCCGGGGATGAGCCGGCTTGAATCCTTCACGCCATAGCTTCGCTTGAGCGCCGATTCGAAGAGATCGCCCGCCTGCACCCCAAGGCTCGCGACGAAACTGAGCGCGAGCACCGCCGCCGCCGAAAGCGGCACGGCGCCTGCGGCATTGATAAGCATCGCGACGCAAACGCCCGCCAATGTCCCTCCCACGAAGCCCGACCAGGTCTTCTTGGGGCTGATCCTCGGCCACAGTTTTGGGCCGCCGAGGCCGCGCCCAATGAAGAACGCACCGATATCGGTCGTCCAGACGAGGGCGTAGAGCCAGAGCGTCAAGGCGAAGCCATGCTCGGGCAGCGAACGCAAGGTGACGACGGGAAGGACGACACAAGCCGCATAGGCGAGGCCCGCGGCGCCGATGACGCCGTTGCCCTTTCTTTCGGCCCGGACGGCGACCACGCAGGCGGCGACGAGGAGCGCGGCGATACCGGCGAAAAACGAAGAGCGCCAGACACCGAACGTCGCGCCTGTGAGCCCGATGGCGCCGATCGCGGCGCCCATGGCCAAGGGACGGTAGCCGATCATCGCCAAGAATTCGGCAAGGAAGAATGCCGCGGCCGCGACCCAGAAAAGGGCGAAGACCACGCCGCCGACAAGAGTGACAGCTAGCGCCAACATGGCGAGGCCGAGCGCCGAGCCTACGCGTGAAGCAAGTTCATTTTTTGCGAGGCGCGTGAGGAAGGATCGGATCTTGTCCCTCAAGCGCGTTCCTTCAACGAGGGAGCCCGCGAAGCAAGCCCGCCGAAGCGCCGGTCGCGACCCCTGAACTCGTTGATCGCCGCCTCGAGAGCGGCGCGATCGAAGTCCGGCCAGAGTATCGGCATGAAGACGAGCTCGGCATAGGCTGATTGCCACAAGAGGAAATTCGACAACCGCTGCTCACCGGACGTGCGGATGAGGAGGTCAGGATCGGGAATGCCGGCCGTCTCGAGGAAGCCCTCGAAGCCTTTGTCCTCGAGGGAGCCGGGTTCGACCTCTCCGCGAAGTGCCGCTTCGGCGATGGCGCGCGCGGCGGCGAGGATTTCCTGGCGCGCTCCGTAGTTGAAGGCAACTATCAGGGTGAGGCCCTTGTTGGCGCGGGTCAAATTCTCCGCTTCGCTGAGGAGATCCGCGATGTCAGACGGCAGGCCTTGCCGCGAGCCGATGAAGCGCACTTTCACAGCGCGCGCGTGCAGATCGGCAAGATCGCGGCGCACGAAGATGCGCAACAAGCCGAAGAGATCGCCGATTTCTTCGGCCGGCCGGCGCCAGTTTTCGGAGGAGAAGCTGTAGATCGTGAGATAGCGGATATCGAGCTCGATCGCCGCACGCACGGTGCGCCGCAGCGCCTCGACGCCGCGCCGATGACCCTCGAGGCGAGGCAGGCCGCGCTTCGATGCCCAGCGGCCATTGCCATCCATGATGATCGCCACATGGCGCGGCGCGTCCGGGGATTCGTCGCCCGCAAATTCGTCTTGCATGGCAGTTCAGTCCCTCTTCACCGCAAGCCCCCTCAACGCTGGCCTCCGAAGCAGGATGCTCCGGATGTTGCGCCCGAAGCGATTGACGGGGCGCACCGAACGGCCCCAATCCGCCGAGAGAACCTTGGCCACAACGGTTGACCTCGCGGAAAAATATGGCCGGCTCATGGGAGCCGGCGCGATCGATCCGCGCGTCAGACCTGCATGATTTCCTTTTCCTTCGCGGCGAGAAGAGCGTCGATCTCGGTTATCACCTGGTCGGTCGCCTTCTGCACCTGATCGTGCTGGCGCGCCACGTCGTCCTCGGCGATGGCCTTCTCCTTCTCGAGCTTCTTGATGTGATCCATGCCTTCACGGCGCACATGGCGCACGGCGACGCGCGCCTCCTCGGCGTATTTGTGGGCGATCTTCACCATTTCCTTGCGCCGCTGCTCGTTGAGCTCGGGGATGCGGATGCGCAGAACCTGGCCTTCGACGGTCGGGCTCAATCCGAGATTGGCGTTGCGGATCGCCTTGTCGACCGCCGCCACCATGGATTTGTCCCAAACTTGCACTGACAACATGCGCGGCTCGGGCACGCTGATCGTCGCCACCTGATTGATGGGCATATGCGAGCCATAGGCTTCGACGCTTACCGGCTCGATCAAGCTCGCCGAAGCGCGTCCGGTGCGCAGGCCGCCGAGCTCATGGCGAAAGGATTGTGTCGCGCTCTGCATGCGGCGTTTCAGCTCGGCAACGTCGAGGGGTGGGGTAGGCATGGCGTTCCTGTCCTTTCAGCGCTTGCTTCGGCCAACGCTTGCTTGGGCGCGGCCGACGCAGCAGGTTCTCGCCCTTCACGGCGTCACCCGCGTCGAGGGACGCCGCCCGCATAGCGCGTCGGCGATGGCGTGCTCGCCCGAAAGCGCCGCCACGATTATCGACAACCGCGCCTCGCGGGCAAGGGCGAAAGCGGCCGTGTCCATGATCTTGAGGTCGCGCGCGATCGCCTCGGCATGGCTGAGCTCGTCGAAGCGCGTCGCCTTCGGATTCTTCCTCGGATCGGCAGAATAAACACCGTCGACCTGTGTCGCCTTGACCACGAGGTCACAGGATAATTCGGCCGCCCGCAGCACCGCCGCCGTATCCGTGGTGAAGTAGGGATTGCCCGTGCCGCCGCCGAGCACGACGATGCGCCCACGGCCGAGGTGATCGCCGGCCTGCTGGCGCGAATAGGATTCGCAGATCGAAGGCGCGGGCACCGCCGATTGGGTTCTGGCGGGAAAGCCGAGCGATTCGAGCGCGCCTTCGAGCGCGAGCGCGTTCATGAGCGTAGCCAGCATGCCGATCGAATCGCCGCGCGCACGATCGATCCCCTGCTCCAGCCCTTTGACGCCTCGGAAAAAATTTCCCCCACCGACGACTACCGCGACCTGATGGCCGGCCGAATGCACCGCGCCGAGATCGCGCGCGATGCGCGCCACCGTGGGCGGATCGAGGCCGAATGCCCCCTCCCCCGCCAAAGCTTCGCCGGAGAGCTTGATCAGAATGCGCGATTTCTTTGAGGACGAGCGCGGTTCTTCCTTCTCGATTCGCATGTCGCGCCACCTCGATGTTTCGCGGCCGGCTTGTGCCAAAGACGAGGTGCCCTGGCAAGGCGTTGAGCTTGCCTCCGCCAATAAACGCTTGGCAACCGACTCTGCCGGCTATTGGCCTTGAGCCTTGGTCCGGCGGAGTATAGGCCGCGAGAATCTGGCCCTGAACTCTGGACGGGAAGTTCCGCATGGATAAGCTCGATCGGCACGGCGGAAGGAATTTCGAGATGGATCACGAGGGCGCGAAGAGCCCCGATGCGGAGGATGCGGTACCCGGCACCGGCAAGGAGGAGGCTTTCGTTCTTGGCCCCTCCCGCGACATCGAGATGCTGCTCGCGATAATGGCCGCGCTGCGCGACCGGAACACCGGCTGTCCCTGGGATGTCGCCCAGAGCTTCGCCTCGATCGCACCCTATACGATCGAGGAGGCCTATGAGGTCGCGGACGCCATCGCGCAAGGAGACATGGGGGAATTACGCGAAGAGCTCGGCGATCTCCTGCTTCAGGTCGTGTTCCATGCCCAGATGGGCAGTGAAAGCGGCTTGTTCGATTTCGGAGATGTCGTCGCGGCGATCACGGAAAAGCTCATTCGCCGGCATCCCCATGTTTTCGGGGCGACGCGCGGCGCGAAGCTCGAGGAGGTCAATGCCGTCTGGGAGCGCATCAAGCGAGACGAGAAGACGCGAAAGAATGCCGGCCGCCCCGTGTCCCCGGCCGGGACGGCGAGCCTTCTCGACGGCGTCCCCCTCGCCTTGCCCGCCCTTACTCGAGCCGAGAAGCTGCAATCGCGCGCCGCGCGCGTCGGCTTCGATTGGAAGACGCCGCAGCCGATCCTCGCGAAACTGCGCGAAGAGCTTGCGGAATGCGAGGCAGCCCTCGACGCCGGCAGCGAGGCCGCCGTCATGGACGAGATCGGCGATCTTCTTTTCACCGTCGCCAATCTCGCACGCCGTCTCGGCGTCGACCCGGAAGCGGCCGCGCGAGGTGCGAACGCCAAATTCGAGCGGAGGTTTCGCGGCATGGAGGCCGACGCCGCCGCCTTGGGGCGCGACATGAAAGCGATGAGCCTCGACGAGCTCGAGGCGCTTTGGGTGGCCTCGAAGGTGAGCGTCGGATAGACGCTCCGGCCGCTTACCCTCGCGCATTGATGGACGAGCCGGCATGGCCTAACGTCGCGCCCCGAGACATAAACGAAAAGGCCAGGGAGGGCCGGGGCAAATGACGGATATCGTGAGCGGTGCGGTGATTGAGGCCGCATCGAAGCCGATCGACTACGCGGATATGCGGCGTCGGGTGAAGGCGATCTTCATCGGTTCGATCGGCAATCTCGTCGAATGGTATGATTTCTACGTCTACACCGCTTTCGCCCTTTATTTCGCACCCGCCTTCTTCCCCGGGTCCGACCCGGTGCTTCAGCAACGCGATGCCGCCTTCTTCTTCTGGGCCGGCTTCATCGTGCGCCCGCTCGGCGGCTGGCTCTTCGGCTTTCTCGCCGATCGCTACGGAAGACGGGGCGCGCTGATGACCTCCGTGCTCTTGATGTGCTTTGGATCGCTCATGATCGCGGTGATGCCCACCTACGCCTCGATCGGCGTCGCCGCGCCGCTGCTTCTCGGGCTCGCGCGCATCATCCAGGGCATCAGCCTGGGCGGCGAATACGGGACGAGCGCCACTTATCTGAGCGAAGTCGCCGATCCCAAACGGCGCGGCTTCTATTCGAGCTTCCAATATGTGACGCTGATCGGTGGCCAGTTGTCGGCGATCCTCGTGCTCCTCATCCTGCAGAAGCTTTTTTTGACGGAAGCCGAGATCAAGGAATGGGGCTGGCGCATCCCCTTCGCCATCGGCGCTCTGCTCGCGATCGTCGCGGCGGTCATGCGATCCAACCTTCCGGAGACGGAAGCTTTCGAGGAAGCGAAGCAGAAGACCGCGACGACGAATTCGCTGAAGGCTCTTCTCGCGCATCCCCGCGAGGTCCTGCTCGTCATCGGGCTTACGCTCGGGGGCACCTGCGCCTTCTACACCTTCACCGTCTACATGCAGCCCTTCCTCAAGCTCTCCGTCGGGCTCGACGCCGACACGACAACGCTCGTTGTCGCCGGTTCGCTGATCTTCGCGATGGTCCTGCAACCGATCTACGGCTTCATCTCGGACCATATCGGGCGACGTCCCGTGCTGACCTGGTTCGGCGTGTGTGGCCTCGTCTTCACTTACGCGCTCCTCTCGGGCATCCAGGCGACGAAAAGCGCCTTTGCGGCTTGGTGTCTCATCTGCTTTGCCTGGATCATCGTCGCCGGCTACACCTCGATCAACGCCATCGTGAAGGCCGAGCTGTTCCCAACCCGCATCCGCGCGACGGGCGTCGGGCTTCCCTATTCGCTCACCGTGTCGATCTTCGGTGGGACCGCCCCCCTGATCGCGCTGCAGTTCAAGTCGATGGGTCGCGAAAGCTGGTTCTACTGGTACCTCACCGCTTGCATCCTCGTCTCGCTCGTCATCTATGTCTCGATGCGCGACACCAAGCTTCAATCGGCGATGGAGCGGCACGAATAGGGCTTCCCTCGCGATCTGATCGGCGCTGGAATTCGTGGCATTTCAGCGCCGTGGTCCATCCCTCGGGCAAGGACGGGCTCCAGAGCTTTGCCGCGATCTCTTTCCATTTCGCGGTCCCCGCGTCATCTTGCGGCTTCGTCCATTCGATCGGAGGCCCGAAGCGGTGACCATCCTGAAACCGAAGCTCGAGGCGAAATCGCCCGACCTTGCCGAGAACGCCGCCGAGTGGTCGAAGCTCACGGCCGAGCTTCGCGCGCACCGCGCCGCCGCGGCCGAGGGCGGGCCGGAAAAGTCGCGCCAGCGGCATAAGGCTCGCGGCAAGCTCCTGCCTCGCGAGCGCGTGATGCGGCTTCTCGATCCGGGCTCGCCCTTTCTCGAGATCGGACTTCTGGCAGCGAACGGCATGTATGGCGACGATATCCACGCGGCCGGGCTGATCTGCGGAATAGGCCGTGTCGAGGGGCGCGAGGTGATGATCGTCTGCAACGATTCGACGATCAAGGGCGGCACTTATTTTCCGCTGACGGTGAAGAAACATCTGCGGGCTCAGGAGATCGCGCGCGAGAATCGTCTGCCTTGCGTCTATCTCGTCGATTCAGGGGGCGCCAACCTGCCGCATCAGACGGAGGTCTTTCCCGATCGCGAGCATTTCGGCCGCATCTTTTTCAACCAGGCGAATATGTCGGCGCTCGGCGTTCCGCAAATTGCCGTGGTGATGGGCTCCTGTACCGCGGGCGGCGCCTATGTGCCGGCCATGTCGGACGAGACGATCATCGTGCGCAAGCAAGGCACCATCTTCCTCGCCGGACCTCCCTTGGTGAAAGCCGCGACCGGAGAGGTGGTGACGGCCGAAGAGCTCGGCGGCGCCGATGTGCATGCTCGCCACTCGGGTGTCGCCGACCATTACGCGGTCGATGATGCGCACGCGCTCGCCATTTGTCGGCGCATCATCGCCAATCTCAACACGCAAAAGAAGATCGACATTCCTCTCTCCGAGCCGCGCGAACCCTTGCGTCCGCCAAGCGAGCTCGAAGCGATCGTGCCGACCGATCTCAAGAAGCAATATGATCCGCGCGAGATCCTCGCGCGCCTCGTCGACGGCTCCGAATTCGACGAGTTCAAGGCGCTCTACGGGCAAACGCTCGTGACGGGCTTTGCCAGGCTCAACGGCATCCCCATCGGCATTCTCGCGAATGCCGGTATCCTCTTTTCCGAAAGCGCGCTGAAGGGCGCCCATTTCATCGAGCTTTGTTGCCAAAGACGGATCCCCCTCCTCTTCCTGCAGAATATTTCGGGCTTCATGGTGGGGCGCGAGTATGAGGCGGGCGGCATCGCCAAGGATGGCGCGAAGCTTGTCACGGCTGTCGCCACGGCGCGCGTGCCGAAGCTTACCGTGATCGTCGGCGGTTCTTATGGCGCCGGCAATTACGGCATGTGCGGACGCGCTTATCAGCCGCGCTTCCTCTTCATGTGGCCTAATGCTCGCATCTCGGTCATGGGCGGCGAGCAGGCAGCGAGCGTGCTCGCGACCGTGCGCCGCGACAATATCGAGGCGGAGGGGAAAAGCTGGAGCGTTGAGGAAGAAGCGGAATTCAAGGCCCCGATCCGCGCCCGCTATGAGGAAGAGGGCTCACCCTACTACGCCACGGCGCGGCTCTGGGACGACGGCATCATCCTGCCGTCGGAGACGCGAACCGTCTTATCGCTTTCGCTCTCGGCTTGCCTCAACGCGCCGGTCGAGGAGACGAAATTCGGCGTGTTCCGGATGTGAGCCATGAGGGAGCCGAAGCGAAAGCGCCTCCTTCCGCGGACAAATCCGCAGAGCTTTTCCTTGCAAAAGGGGAAGCTGGACCACGAGGTCGAGGAGGGCCGCTCGCCATGACCCGTATGTTCTCCCGTGTGCTCATCGCTAACCGCGGCGAGATCGCCTGCCGCGTCATCCGCACGGCAAGGCGCATGGGTCTGCACACCATCGCGGTTTATTCATCGGCCGATGCCGGAGCCCCCCATATGCGCCTCGCCGATGAGGCCCATCTCATCGGCCCACCGCCTGCCGCCGAGAGCTATCTTCGCGCCGACAAGATCATCGAGGTCGCGCAGGCTTCGCAAGCCGCCGCGATTCATCCAGGCTACGGCTTCCTTTCCGAGAACGCGGAATTCGCCGAGGCCTGCGTCGACGCGGGCATCGTCTTCATCGGGCCGCCGGCGTCGGCGATCCGCGCCATGGGACTCAAGGATGCCGCTAAAGCGCTCGTGGAGAAGGCGGGCGTCCCGGTCGTGCCCGGTTATCACGGCGCGCGCCAGGAGCCCGATTTCCTGCGCCAGAAAGCCTATGAGACGGGTTATCCAGTGCTGATCAAGGCGGTCGCGGGCGGTGGCGGCAAGGGCATGCGGCGCGTCGATCGGCAACAGGATTTCGACGCGGCGCTCGCCTCCGCGCAACGCGAGGCGGTGAGTGCTTTCGGCGACCCGCGCGTGCTCATCGAGAAATACATCCCCACGCCTCGCCATATCGAAATGCAGGTTTTCGCGGATGCCCATGGCCATGCGCTCCACCTCTTCGAGCGGGACTGCTCGCTCCAGCGGCGCCATCAGAAGGTGATCGAGGAGGCGCCCGCGCCCGGAATGACGCCCGAGGTCCGCGGCGCCATGGGCGATGCCGCGGTCGAGGCGGCACGTGCCGCGGGTTACGTGGGCGCGGGCACGGTCGAGTTCATCGCCGACGGCCGCGGCGCGCTTCGTCCCGACGGCTTCTACTTCATGGAGATGAACACCCGCCTGCAAGTCGAGCACCCGGTGACCGAGGCGATCACGGGGCTCGACCTCGTCGAATGGCAGATGCGGGTCGCGGCCGGCGAAGCGCTTCCCATGGATCAGGAGGATCTCGTGATCGACGGCCATGCGGTCGAGGCGAGGCTCTATGCGGAAGATCCCGAGAAGGGTTTCCTGCCTTCGACGGGCAAGCTCGTCGCCATCAAGCTGCCGACGGGGGAAGGCGTGCGCGTCGATTCCGGCGTCGCCGAAGGCGATGAAATCACGCCCTTCTATGATCCGATGATCGCCAAGGTCATCGCGCATGGGGCCTCGCGTGAGCAGGCGCTCGAACGGCTTTCCGGCGCGCTCGCCTCCACCTTCGTCGCGGGGCCAAGATGCAATGCCGCCTTTCTGAAGACCCTTGTCGATACAGAGGAATTCCGTGAAGGCGCCGTCGACACGGGCTTCATCGAGCGCAACCTGGAAAATCTCGGCGCCAGCTCCCAGCCGCCCGACGCGCAGGCGATCGTCGCGGGGACGGCTCAGCTCTTGCGCATGGAATATGAGAAATCGAACCCATCGCTTCTCGTGCGCGGCCGGCTCGGCTCACAAGAATGGCTCTACGACCCTTGGAGCGCACGCAAGGGCTTCGAGCTCGCCGGCCGTCGGCACACGATCGTGCCGGTCGCGACCGAAAGCGGCAAATTCAATGTCGAGCTTTTCTTCGACGATGACGGCCCTCACCTGCGCGCCCCCGGACAAAAGACCGATACCTGGCCGCAGATCGAGTGGAACGCGACGCTCCGCCTTGCCGAGCTCGGCGACGGCAGCGGCGCTGTGGTGCGAGGCGCGGACAAGGTCTTCGTCATTCGCAACGGCCGGCAGACGACCGTCACTCTCGTCGATCCGCTCGATGTCGATCTCGACCATCTCGACGGCGACGCGGGCGGGCAGGTCAAATCGCCGATGCATGGCAAGCTCGTGGCGCTTCTCGTGAGCGAGGGCGAGGAGGTGGCGAAGGGCCAGCTTCTCGCCGTGGTCGAGGCCATGAAGATGGAGCACGCGCTCACGTCTCCCTTGGACGGAATCGTGTCGGAGGTGACGGCGAGCGCCGGCGAGCAGGTCACGGAGGGCGCACGGTTGATGAGGGTGGTGAAGAGTGAGGGCGAGTAGCGAGTGGCGAATAGCGAGTAGCAAGTGAGAAGTGAGAAGTGAGAAGTGAATAGATAGAATCCCTTCTAACTACTTGCTACTCGCTATTCGCCACTCGATCACTATTCACTAATCACTAATCACTAATCACTAATCACTATTCACTATTCACTCTGACTTTCCCTACTCACATTCGACGATCTTGCCTTCGTGCAAGGTGACGCGCCGGTCCATGCGCGCGGCAAGTTCCGTGTTATGCGTCGCCACGAGCGCGGCAAGCCCCGTCGCACGGACGATCGCGCCCAGCATGGCGAAGACGCGCTCGGCGGTCGGCGGGTCGAGGTTGCCGGTCGGCTCGTCGGCGAGCAATACGCGCGGCGCATTGGCGATGGCGCGCGCGATCGCGACGCGCTGCTGCTCGCCGCCTGAGAGCGCCGCCGGCCGATGCCCTTCGCGCTCCTTGAGGCCGAGCACGCGCAAAAGCTCCGAGGCCCGCGTGCGGGCTTCGCCGCGCGGCAGCCCCCTGATCATCTGGGGCAGCATGACATTCTCGACAGCGGAGAATTCCCCCAGAAGATAATGGGACTGATAGACGAAGCCGATGGCCTCCCGGCGAAGCCGCGTGCGGGCGGTATCGTCGAGCTCGGCCGAGGGCAGATTATCGACGATCACGTCGCCACCGTCCGGCCGCTCGAGAAGGCCCGCAATGTGCAAAAGCGTGGATTTGCCGGCGCCTGACGGGGCGACGAGCGCCACCATCTCGCCCGAGGCAAGCACGAGATCGGCACCGGTGAGGATGTGCAGCTTCGCATCCCCTTGCGAATAATGCCGCTCGACGCCGACGAGGGCGAGCGGCGCTCCATCCGGCGCCTCAGCCACGGCGCAATTGTTCCACGGGATCGAGCGCGGCGGCCTTCCAGGCCGGGTAGAGCGTCGCGAGCACGGAAAGCGCGAGCGCGGTCAGCGTGATGGTCGCAACCTCCCGCCAATCGAGCTCGGCGGGCAATTGCGAAAGAAAATAGAGCTCGGGCGGAAACAGATTGGTGCTGGTGAGGCGCGACAGGAATTGACGGATCGTCTCGACGTTCAAGGTGATTACGAGCCCGAGCGCGAAGCCCGCGAGCGTGCCGACGACGCCGATCGCGCCTCCGGTGATGAGGAAGACGCGCATGATCGTGCCTTGCGTCGCGCCCATCGTCCTCAGGATCGCGATGGCCGAGCTTTTGTCCTTCACCAGCATGATCATGCCGGAGACGATGTTGAGGGCGGCGACCAGGACGATCAGCATCAAGATCAGGAACATGACGTTGCGCTCGACCTCGAGCGCGCTGAAGAAGGTTCGGTTCGTCTGCCGCCAATCGGTGAGCAAGACCGGCCTGCCGGCGGCCTTCTCGATCAGCGGGCGCATCTCGTCGATGCGGTCGGGGTCATCGATGAACACCTCGATGACGCTCGCCTCGCCATGCTTGTCGAAGAAGCTGTCGGCTTGCTCGAAGGGAATGAAGACCGAGGATGAATCGAGCACCGACATGCCGATCTCGAAGTCGGCGACGATCGTGAAGGCCTTCAGGCGCGGCACGACACCCATTGGCGTCGCCGAGCCGCGCGGCTGGATGAGCGTGATCTTGTCGCCGACATTGAGGCCGAGCTGGGCGGCAAGACGCGTGCCGATCACGGCGTTCGCCGCATCGTCGAAATCCTCGAGGCCGCCGCCGCGAATGTTATTCGCCACGCCAGGCACTTTCGCGAGATCGGCGCCCGCCATGCCGCGCACCAGCACGCCCGATGAACCGACAGGCGATGAGGCGAGCGCCTGGCCTTCGATGAAGCCTTTCGCGGAGACCACGCCCGGCACCCTCAAGATGCGCTCGACCACGTCCTTGTAATCGGTGAGCGGGGATTCGAGCGGCTGGATGAGGACATGACCGTTGAGGCCGAGAAGCTTCGAGACGAGCTCCTTGCGGAAACCGTTCATCACCGACATCACGATGATCAAGGTCGCAACGCCGAGCATCACGCCGATGAAGGAAAAAATGGCGATGACGGAGATGAAGCTGTCCTTGCCGCGCGCGCGCAGATAGCGAAACGCCAGCATGCGCTCGATGGCCGAAAAGGCGCGCGGAGGGCTTACGGCGTCGGCGGCCATGCGCGTCTCGTCACTTCCCTCATCCTCATTCCCGCGATCGGGCGCCGCGAAGGCAACGCCTTATATCCGTCTTGCGCCCGCCCTCCTCAACCACCGGCCACCATCCGTATGGCATCCTCGATGGGGACGGAGGAGCGCTCGCCCGTCGCGCGGCGCTTCACCTCGACCTGTCCTTGACCTAAGCCTTTCGGGCCCACGATGACCTGCCATGGCAGACCGATCAGATCGGCGGTCGCGAATTTCGCGCCGGGCCGCTCTTCGCTGTCGTCGACGAGCGCCTCCTTGCCTTTCGCGGCAAGAGCACGGTCGAGCTTTTCGCAGGCTGCATCGCAGCCGCTGTCGCCTGGCCGTAAATTGAGGATGGAGGCATCGAAGGGCGCGACGGCTTCCGGCCACACGATGCCGGCGTCATCATGGGAGGCCTCGATCACCGCCGCGACCAGACGTGAAGGGCCGATGCCGTAAGAGCCCATGTGCACCGGCCGCTCGGTCCCGTCCGGACCCGCGACGACGGCCTTCATCGGCTCGGAATATTTCGTGCCGAAATAGAAGATGTGCCCGACCTCGATGCCGCGCGCGGTCACCTGCCTGTCCTTGGGCACCGCCGCGAAGGCGTCGCGATCATGCTTCTCGGAAGTCGCCGCGTAGAGCGACGTCCATTTCGCCACGATGTTCTCGAGCGCCTGGACATCATCGAAATTCGTGTCCGGTCCGGGCACGGGGAAGTCGAGATAATCCTTGTGGCAATAGACCTCGCTCTCTCCGGTTGAGGCAAGGATGATGAACTCATGGCTCATGTCGCCACCGATGGGGCCGGATTCCGCCCGCATCGGAATCGATTTGAGGCCGAGCCGCTCGAATGTACGCAGATACGCGACGAACATTTTGTTGTAGGAATGGCGCGCGCCTTCCTGATCGAGGTCGAAGGAGTAAGCGTCCTTCATCAGGAATTCGCGCGAGCGCATCGTGCCGAAGCGTGGCCTGATCTCGTCGCGGAACTTCCATTGGATATGATAGAGGTTCAGCGGCAGGTGCTTGTAGGAGCGGATATAGGCGCGGAAGATCTCGGTGATCATCTCCTCGTTGGTCGGGCCAAAGAGCATGTCGCGCTCATGGCGATCGCTGATCCGAAGCATCTCCTTGCCATAGGCGTCGTAGCGGCCGCTCTCGCGCCAAAGTTCGGCCGATTGAATGGTCGGCATCAGCAATTCGAGCGCGCCCGAGCGATCCTGCTCCTCCCTCACGATTTGGGTGATCTTGGCAAGCGCCCGGTGGCCGAAGGGCAGCCAGGCGTAAATGCCGGCGCTCTCCTGGCGCACCATGCCGGCCCGCAGCATCAGCCTGTGCGAGATGATCTCGGCGTCCTTGGGCGTTTCGCGCAGGATTGGCAGAAAATAGCGTGAAAGATGCATGGGTGGCCTGGTGCTTATCTAGAATCGAGCCGCGAGCCGCCAATTCACAAACCCCAAGCGGGTTTCAAACACAAGTCGTCCTCTTCGGCGCGGGGAATGGATATAGCCCGAAAGGGCACGCGAAATCGTGATTTCACGATTCGGCAAATTGTAGAAATTTTTTCACAAAGGCCACGCGTTCGGCGTGACAAGGCGATGAGGCGATGCTATGCATTTGTGCAGACTGGCTATGCATTCAGCAGGCCAGTGGCCCAAGTCTTGGGAGGAACGCTGGCCTTGACCGCTTTGCGGCAGACGGATTCGGCGAACAAAAATCCCTAAAAAAGCAGAGCCGCGGCTCTGCTTTTCTTTTTACGGCCATCCGAGGCTCCCGCTTCGCCGCCTGTCCCTGCCTGCCGCGCCTCAACGAGCAAATGCGGGCGAAGCAAGCCTCGTCACTTCTTGAGGAAGGTGCAGGCTTGCGGATCGGCGGGCAGGAACGCGTCGCTCGCGGGGATGGAGCGGATTTTCTTGTAATAATCCCAAGGCCCCTTGCTTTCGACCGGGCTCTTCACCTGATAGAGCGCGACATCGTAGAGGACCCTCCCGTCCTCGCGCAGGCTCGCTGGATGGCCGAAATAATCGATCGGCAGCTTGCGCATCGCTTCCATCACCGCCTCCGGCGTCTTGGTCTTCGCCGCGGCGATCGCCGCAAGGTAATGCTTCACCTCCGCATAGGCATTGGCTTGCGCCTTGGTCGGAATGCGTCCTTCGAACTCGGCCGCGAAGCGCTTGGCGAAGGCGCGCGTGTTTTGATCCTCGTCCCAATAGAATCCGGTGGTGACGAAGAGGCCTTGTGCCACCGGCAGTCCGAGCGAATGCACGTCGCTGATGAACAACAAAAGGCCCGCAAGCTTCTGGCGACCGTCTCGCCCCACTCCGAATTCGGCGGCCTGCTTGATCGTGTTGATGGTGTCTCCGGCCGAATTCGCCAAGGCGATCACATTGGCGCTCGATTGCTGCGCCTGCAGTAGAGGGGAGGCGTAATCGGTGGCGTTCAACGGGTGCAAGGCGCGCCCGACGACATGGCCGCCCAATTCGGTCACGACCTTGCTCGCCGCCTCCTCCATCGTGTGGCCGAAAGCAAAATCGGCGGTGAGGAAGAACCAATCCTTGTTCCCCTCTTGCACGAGAGCGCGTGCCGTGCCGGCAGCGAGCGCATTGGTGTCGTCGGCGAAATGCACCGTGTAAGGCGAGCACTGCTTGCCGGTGAGCTCGGTCGAGGCGCCCTCGTTGATCAGCAGGATTTTCTTCTGGCTGCGGGCCACATTCTGCACGGCGAGCGCGACCGGCGTCACCGGCAAGCCTACGATCGCGTCCACTCCCTCGACCTCGAACCAGCGCCGCGCGGTCTGCGCCGCGCTGTCGGGCTTGTTCAAGGTGTCCGCCTGCACGATCTCGATCGGCTGGCCGAGAACCGCGCCGCCCGAGTCCCTCACCGCCATCTTGACCGCGGCGACCACACCTGCCCCACCCGAATCCGCGGCAAAGCCGGAAAGATCGGTGAGCACGCCGATTTTCACGGGCGCCTCGGCGCCTTTCGCCGAGACGACGAGCTCGCCCGAAAGCATCGCCGCGATGGCCAGTCCCGCCGCCCATCCAAATCCGACAAGGATCGTCGACCGCATTATCTTCACCCCTTCAGCCCGTCGCGCGTGACATCCAAGTGACCCGCGATCAAGTGACCCGTGATCGTGATCCTTGATCGGGATCCTTGGTGCTGCCGCGCGCGCTGAGTAGGGCCGGCCGATGCTGGCGTCAAACGAAGGAGACGGCGCTCCCGCGCGGCCCTCAGTTGCCGCTGATGTCTCTTGCGGCGCGCGCCAGGATCTCGGCGATGCGGCGCTGTTCCTCGAGGGAAGCATCGCGCTTGTCGTCGAGCGCCGAGCGGAGAAGGCGCCGCGCCGCCATCATCTCCGGCGAACGCCAATCCTCGCGCGAGAAAGCGCGGCGCACGTGCTCCATCTTTTGCCCGACGCGCTCGATCTGCGAGATGATCGCATCCGCGACGTCCCTGCGTTCCTTGAGGAAGGCAAGGCCGGCCTCGGTCGGGCTGTAGAGCTTGCGCGAGGCATCCGACGTAATCGTCGCGTAGCCGATCTCCTCGAGATAGGTGAGCGCCGGATAGATGACGCCGGGGCTCGGCGCATAAAATCCGCTCGAGCGCTCCTCGAGTTCCTTGATGATCTCATAACCGTGCCGCGGCTTCTCCGCGATCAATGCGAGGATGACGAGCTGGAGATCGCTGCCGGAAAGCTTGCGGCCGGTGCGGAAGCCGCGACCGCCCATCTCCCCTTGGTCAGCGAAACCACCGGCGAAACGTCCGTAAGCCCCGAAGTGGCGAGGACCGAAGCCGCATTCGCCTTGCCTCACCCATTCCCGAAAATATTGACGATACATGGCGTGAACCCTACGTTAGATATGTTTTAAGATATATATCTTACGATATTACGTTCGTCAACCTTTCGTGTTGGTCCGTGTCCTGAAGAAATCGTGCTTGGCATGCCTCGAGGCGGCATGTGACGCGCCGCGCCTGGGCTCGCGCCGTCATTCAAGCGACATGGGCGCCGCCTAAGAGTTCAAGCCTCGCTGCGGCTTTCTGACGCGTCGGAGCTGCAGCGCCCTCCTCTCGGAGCGCTTGCAATTGCTGGTGCTTTGGTTCAGCGCAAACGCAACCGGTCGCGAGCGGCCAGCGGATGGGCATCGGCATGAGACTGTTCTCCAAAGCCGCCGGATTGTCGGAATATCGCGCGACCGGAGCCGTTGAGCGCGGCGGCTTCTTCCCCAACCACTATGACCTCGCCGCGATCGCTCTCGTGCTCGCCGGGCTCGTGCTCGTGGTGGCCGGCGGCCGCCAGATGACGGCACCCATGACGGGCCTCGAGAGCTCCCCGATCTCGCTCGATCCCGCCAATCTCCCGGCTTATGCGCTGCGCACCACCTTGCGCATGTTCGCGGGCGTCATTGCCTCGTTGGTCTTCACCTTCATTTTCGCGACGCTCGCGGCGAAGAACCGCAAGGCCGAGCTCGTCATCATTCCGACGCTCGACATCCTGCAGTCGATCCCGGTGCTCGGCTTCCTGACCTTCACCGTGACCTTCTTCCTCGGGCTCTTCCCGTCGAGCCAGCTTGGGGCCGAGCTCGCCGTGATCTTCGCGATCTTCACCGCGCAAGCCTGGAACATGGCCTTCAGCTTCTACCAGTCGCTGCGTTCCGTGCCGCGCGACCTCGAGGATGTGACCTCCTCCTTCCACATGTCCGGCTGGCAGCGCTTTTGGCGGCTCGAGGTGCCCTTCGCGACGCCCGGCCTCGTCTGGAACACGATGCTCTCGATGTCGGGCGCCTGGTTCTTCATCGTCGCGTCCGAAGCGATCTCGGTTGGCGACACCTCGATCAAGCTCCCCGGCATCGGCACCTATCTCTCGCTCGCCATCGATCAGGCCGATGTGAGAGCCGTGCTCTATGCGGTTGTGGCGATGGCGATCGTCATTCTTCTCTACGACCAATTCATCTTTCGCCCGATCGTCGCCTGGGCGGACAAGTTCCGCGTCGAGACCACCGCGAGCCAGGCGCGGCCGAGGTCCTGGGTGTATGACCTCGCGCGGCGCACAAGGCTCGTGCACACAATGACCGAGCCGGTCGGCGCCGCGCTGGGCGCGCTCGCCATGGCGCGCCTGCCGAAGCTTTCGCCGACCTCGCCCTCAAAGCCCGGGACGCGCCCTGCCGCATCCGTTCTCGGCAAGGCGCTTGACCTTCTCTGGGTCGCGATCGTGCTGGCCGCGGCCGCCTGGGGAGGTTGGACGATCTACATTTACGTGCGCGAGACGCTGACGCTCGATGACGCGGCTTCGGCACTCGGGCTCGCCAGCATCACGCTTTTGCGGGTGATCTCGCTCATCGCGCTCTCGACCCTGATCTGGGTACCGGTCGGCGTCTGGGTCGGATTACGTCCCGCATGGACGGAGCGAATTCAGCCCTTGGCGCAATTCCTCGCAGCCTTTCCGGCCAATGTTCTCTACCCCATCGCCGTGATCGGGATCGTGCGCTTCAACCTCGACCCCAATATCTGGCTGACTTTCCTCATCATGCTCGGCGCCCAATGGTACATCCTCTTCAATGTGATCGCCGGCGCCAGCGTCTTTCCAAACGACCTCAAGGAGGCAGCCGCGGTTCTGCGGCTGCGCTCCTGGTATTGGTGGCGCCGCGTCATCTTGCCGGGCATTTTTCCGTATTACGTCACGGGCGCGCTGACGGCGTCAGGGGGTGCCTGGAACGCCAGCATCGTCGCCGAGATCGTCAAATGGGGGGATACGACTCTCAAGGCCAAGGGCATCGGCGCCTATATCGCGCAAGCGACCACGGATGGTGACTATCCGCGCGTGGTGCTCGGCATTACGGCGATGTCGATCTTCGTCATCGTGTTCAATCGGCTCGTCTGGCGAAAGCTCTACGCCTTCGCGGCCGAGCGCACCCGACTTGACTGATCGGGCCTCTTCGCTCCACGGCGAAAAGGCTTAAACGTTTTCCTCCGCTGCGTTCGAAAGAGGTCCCCATGCTGATGAACGCGCAGACCGTCTCGCGCGCGCCCCTGATCGAGGTGAAAGGCCTGCGCCATCTCTACCACAAGGGCTCCACGCCCGACCTCGTTGTCCTCGACGGGGTCGAGATGACCTTGCGCGAAGGGGAGATCGTCGGGCTTCTCGGGCGATCGGGCTCCGGCAAATCGACCCTTTTGCGCTCGATCGCGGGGCTCATCCAGCCGACTTCGGGCACCATTACCTTCGGCGGCGCGCCGGTCGTCGGCTGCTCCGAAGGCGTGGCCATGGTGTTCCAATCCTTCGCGCTCTTTCCCTGGCTCACCGTGC
Organism: Beijerinckiaceae bacterium; assembly: GCA_035949255.1. GTDB lineage: Bacteria > Pseudomonadota > Alphaproteobacteria > Rhizobiales > Beijerinckiaceae > GAS188. Next base: position 34,836 of record DASZIL010000042.1, read on the forward strand.
TCGAGAATGTGGAGATCGGGCTCGAGGCGCGCGGCGTCTTGCCGGCCGAGCGGCGCAAGAGCGCGCTCGCGGCGATCGACCTCATTGGCCTCGACGGTTTCGAGAACGCCTACCCCAAGGAGCTCTCCGGTGGCATGCGTCAGCGCGTGGGCCTTGCACGCGCGCTCGTCGTGCATCCCAAGGTTCTCCTGATGGACGAGCCCTTCTCGGCGCTCGACGTGCTCACCGCCGAGACGCTGCGCACCGACCTCATCGATCTCTGGTCGGAAGGGCGCATGCCGATCAAATCGATCCTCATGGTGACGCATAACATCGAGGAAGCGGTGCTGATGTGCGATCGGGTGCTGGTGTTCTCCTCGAATCCCGGAAGGATCGATGCGGACATCAAGATCGAGCTGCCGCGCCCCCGAAGCCGGACCGAGCCGGCCTTCCGCGAGCTCGTCGACCGCGTCTACGCCATCATGACGAAACGCCCCAGCAAGCCGACGCGCGAGGGCGTGTTTCCTGGCACGGGCCTCGGCATGGCGCTCAAATATGTCTCGAGCAACACGCTTGCCGGCCTCCTCGAGACGGTCGACGCCAGCCCCTACAATGGCAAGGCCGACCTTCCGCATCTCGCTCAAGGGCTGCAGATGGAAATCGACGATCTCTTCCCGATCGCGGAGACGTTGCAGCTCCTGCGCTTCGCGGAAATGGAGGAAGGCGATATCCGCCTCACCCCGGACGGGCGACGCTTCGCGCGAGGCGAGGTCGATGAACGCAAGCGCCTCTTCGGCGAGCACCTCGTGACCTATGTGCCGATCGCGGGGCACATCCGACGCGTCCTCGATGAGCGGCCGAGCCACCACGCGCCGGCGACGCGCTTTCAGGAAGAGCTCGAGGATTACATGTCGCCGGAATTCGCGGGCGACACCCTGCACGCAGTCGTGGCTTGGGGTCGCTTCGGCGAGGTCTTCGCCTATGACGACCAGACCGGAACGTTCAGCTTGGAGAATCCGACGTGAGCGTGAGAGGCGAATAGGGAGTAGCGAGTAGCTAGTTAGACAGATAGTATCAAATTTAATGAAGCTCTAACTTCTTGCTTCTTGCTTCTTGCTTCTCGCTACTCGCTACTCGCTACTCGCTACTCGCTCTTAACGCGGCTTCGATGCCGGCGTTGATCACATCGCGGTCGAGCTCGCCCACGGGATCCTGCTTGCGCGGCAGGAATTTCCGGTAGTGCACCCAGCGTTCGCGGCTCACCGCCTCGAGCCGCTCGAGCTCGGCAAGCGGATCTTGATGATCATCGACCCGCAGGTCGAGATCGGAATATTCTTCCGTCGAGACGATCACAAGACATGCAGATTGCTTGCCGCGCTTGTCTCCACCGGCCGCTTCTCCCGCCTTCATGGCCTCGATCATGCGCCGCGCCATCGGCAGGGCGGCGTTTCGCTCGAAGGAGGCGACCGTGTCGGCGACGACCCGCGGTCCGGCGAGCATGTTTCCGGCACAAGAGCAATCGCGGCCGGCGAGATGGCCGGCCCAATCGACGCAATCTCTTCCCGTATGTGCGCCGATCCGGCCTTCGGCATCCATCACATGGAGCTGGCGCGAGGCTTGCCCTCGATCGGCGCCGGTGAGCAGGCGAACGACGTCCTTTGCCGGCACGCCGGCTTCCAGCAAGGCAAGCCCACGCCGGGCGTAGAGCGGGTTCGTCAAGGCTTGCGTCGCGAGCGCACCAACGCCGGCGCGAAGATTGGGGACGCGGCTGCCGACGGCAAAGAATTTGGTCGCGACGGCGATCGCCACCTCTCCCGTGCGCGCATCGCGCGCTATGATCGACCAGGTCATTTGATGGCCCCTCTTCGCCGCGGGCGGATGATTTGATCGTAAAAGCGCGCTCGTCCTTGCGCGTCGAACTTTCCGTGCTTGTTCCTGCCTTTTCGCAAGGCGGCAGGGTTCACGCAACCGTGCCGTAATGGGCACAAGCTGGGGACCCCAATCGCGACAGTGGCAGCCGCGCGCCCGTGGCGTCGGGCAAGCTCATCGATAAAGATCTGCGCGCGTGGGCGGCAACCCGCTCGCCCCCTTCAACCGCTTCGAGGCTAGCGTCTGATGCAGGCCGACGCTGTTGCGCTCGAAGGCGAGCGAACAACCGGCAAGATACATGAGCCATACTCTCGCCTTGACCGAGCCGACCTCGGCGACCGCCGCGTCCATTCGAGCAAGGAGCCGGTCGTGCCAATGTCGGCAGGTGCGCTGATAATGTTCGCGCCAACCTTCGACATCGTGAATTTCGAACCCGGTGGTCTCGAGATGGGTGACGGTCCGTCCGATCGTATCGAGCTCGCCGCCGGGAAAAATATATTGAGTGAGCGCGGCGAACTCGGGCCGCTTCTGACGCTTATGCGCCTGGCGGCTCTTCCCGGGCCGTGTGATGGCGTGATGCAGATAAAGGCCCCCGGGCCGCAACGCCCCATGGACCATCTTGAAATAGGCGGGGATATTGTCGAGCCCGACATGCTCCGCCATGCCGATGGAAACGGCCTTGTCGAAGACCCCATCGATCGCGGCGTAATCCTTGAGCTCGACGCGCACCCGGTCCTTGAGTCCGAGCCGCTCGATCTTCTCCTTGGCGTAGGAAAGCTGCTGCTCCGACAAGGTGACGCCATAGCCTCGCACGCCGTAGTTCTTCGCGGCATGGATCAAGAAGGCGCCCCAACCGCATCCGACGTCGAGCACCGTCTCGCCCGGCTGAAGGCGCAATTTTCGGCAGCACATGTCGAGCTTGTCGATCTGGGCTTGCGCCAGGCTGTTTTCCCATCGCGTGAAATAGGAACAGCTATAGACCATCTCCGGGTCGAGCCAGAGCTCGTAGAAAGCGTTCGAGATGTCGTAATGATAAGAGATGTTCTTCTTGTTCTCGGCAGCGCTGCCGGCGCCAGGCCGGTCTGTGCCGATGTTTTCGAGCGGCCAGGGACCGCCGCGCGGAGCGAAGAGGAAGCGCGTCGCCGTTCGCAATAGAAGCGATTTCTTGAGCATCTTGCGCATCTCGCGCATGCGCACCGAGGGACGTTGCGCGACGAGGTCGAAAATCGTGCCGTTGCGGATGTCGAGCCGCGCCGCAGCCCAGAGGTTGGCGAGGGTTCGCAGATTCGGATGCCGCACGAGGCCGGCCACGGCCCCTTCATCGGCTATGAGGATGTAGAGACGATCGCGCGCCCAATTTTCGGGCACCATCGATCCATCCCACAAGAGGAAGCCGAATTCCAGGGCGAAGACACGGTGGACATGGTCGAGAAGACGCCGCAGCGCCTCGAGGCGTCCCTTTGACATGAATGGCGGCTCTCACGCGGTTGCGGCGACGGCGCGCTTCTTGGAACAGCGCCCATCGGAAGTCCAGCACTTAGAGCATGCTGGCTCTAGATGGCATCGCCAGCATGCTCTAAGTTGTTAGGGGAGCATAATCTTTTCAGGAAAACGGTTTCCCTTTCCAAGATCATGCCGAGGCATGCGACGCAGGGCACAAGACGGGCGGGACGGCGCCGCGCGCTTATTGCTCGACGCCGGCCGAGCGCCCATTTATCCTGTCGGAGCTTGAGACCGGATGAGGTTTTCAGGGAGACGGCACCTATGTGGCGATGGGCAGCCTCCGTCCTTGTAGCACTTTCCCTCACCTTCGGCGGCGGGCATCTGCGCGCCGCGCGCGCGGCCGAGCAGGTGGATCTGCTGCTGGTTCTCGCCGCCGATGTTTCACGCAGCATCGATGACCAGAAGTTCGAGCTCGAGCGCCGCGGTTACGCGGCGGCGCTGAGCGACCCAAGGGTGCTCCAAGCGATCGCCGCAGGTCCCCACGGGAGCATCGCGATCGCCTTCGTCGAATGGGCGGGCGCCAATTCGCAAAAGCTCCTCATCGATTGGACCTTGGTCAGGGGCGTCGAGGACACGAAGGTATTCACGAGCCGCCTTCTCGAGCAGCCCCGCTCCTTCGCCGACCGAACCGCGATCGGAGCCGGTATCGATTTCGCCCGCGCGCAATTTGCGAGAGCGCCCTACACCAGCGACCGGCGAGTCATCGACGTCTCGGGCGACGGCACCAACAACAGCGGACGCGATGTGCGCTCCGCTCGCGATGAGGCGGTCAGCAACGAGGTGACGACGATCAACGGCCTCGTCATCTTCAGCGACGCGCCGATCCCCTATAACCCCGAGCATACGAACCCGCCCGGCGGCCTCGACAATTACTATCGTGAAAATGTGATCGGCGGCACGAACGCCTTCGTCATGGCGGCCGAGAATTTCGACAGCTTCGGGAGATCGATCGTGGCGAAGCTCATCCGCGAGATTTCGGCAACGCCTTCCTCAGATGGGAATTCGCGCGGCTGATTGAACCGCTGTCGCGCGGCGCTCAAATCGTGGTCCGCAAATGCGTCCTTGGGCGCCCGAAAACACGTTTGATCATGAATAAAAGCCTGGTGGCGGCCGGATTAGACCCGATGGATCATGCGCCAAGCTCGCCGCGCGGCCGGCATCGGGCGCGTCACCGGCCTAAGCAGTGAGGCGCGCCTCGCCCTCGCTCGGCTCGCGCAGCACATAGCCACGCCCCCAAACCGTCTCGATGTAGTTCTTGCCGCTCGAGGCATTGGCGAGCTTCTTGCGAAGCTTGCAGATGAAGACGTCGATGATCTTGAGCTCCGGCTCGTCCATCCCGCCGTAAAGATGGTTGAGGAACATTTCCTTCGTCAGCGTCGTGCCCTTCCGCAAGGAGAGCAGCTCGAGCATTTGATATTCCTTGCCGGTGAGATGCACGCGCGCGCCACCCACCTCGACGGTCTTCTGGTCGAGATTGACCGTGAGATCGCCGGTGTTGATCACCGATTGGGCGTGGCCTTTGGAGCGGCGCACGATGGCGTGGATGCGCGCCACCAGCTCGTCCTTGTGAAAGGGCTTGGTCAGATAATCATCGGCCCCATAGCCAAGGCCCCGCACCTTGTCGTCCGTGTCGGCGAGGCCCGAAAGGATGAGGATTGGCGTCTTGACCTTCGCGACCCTGAGCGAGCGCAGCACGTCGTAACCCGACATGTCGGGAAGATTGAGATCGAGAAGGATGATGTCGTAATCGTAAATCTTGCCCAGATCGAGACCTTCCTCGCCAAGATCGGTCGTATAGGTGTTGAAATTCTCAGATTTCAGCATCAACTCGATGCTCTGAGCGGTGGCGCTGTCGTCTTCGATGAGCAGAATGCGCATGAAGTATCCCCAACCTCGACCTTAGCCAGCTCCGCCGCGCGGATGCACCGGACCGCTTCTCCTGGCGGATGGCACAAGCTCCACACCATCTCACCTGATTCGCGACCCTAATCACCATTGGTTAACAAAAACTGATTCGCGGCGGAAGCCTTCGAGTGCTTTTCTGAAACGTAAACGATACAGCAACCTAAACGGGTAACGAAGCGGCAACCTCGATCCGGTAAGGTTACCTCGTCTCGCGTGAATTCATTTGCGCCTTTTCGGCCCCGGCCTCGGCGCGCCTTTCATGTGTCAGGAGTAGACTACCGATGAAAACGCGAGGGTCCCTCATTCGTCTCAAACGCTTCGCGGCCGACGAGAAAAGCCGCAACCTCACGCGGATCGAGATGATGATCCGTGAATTCTCGAAGGATTCAGCCGAGCTCGATCGCGAGATCGCGGCCGAAGAGACGCGGGCCGGGATCACGGACCCGAAGCATTTCGCCTATCCGACCTATGCCAAGGCGGCGGCACAGCGCCGCGACAACCTGCGCTGCTCGGTCGAGGACCTCAAGCTCCAGCTCGAGGAGGCGCGCGCGGAATATGAGGACGCGCTCGCGGATTTGAAGAAGATGGAAGCGCTCGACGAGCGCGAACGCACGCTCGAGGCACCGCGTGGCGAGACGAACGGCGGCTTCGCCATGGCGCGGGCCTGACGCGAAAAAACGCGCCTCCCCCCACTTCCCTTTCCCGAAAAGCCACAATCCAGCTTGCCCAGGCGCGCGCAATCGCGCCGGGGCGACGGCACGCAATCGTGCTTTGGCCGAGATTGCCACGCGCGATGATCTTCGCTTAAGCTTTTCGCCAAAGGCGGCGAGAAGCCTGCCGATCAACAAGGGACGGCGATGGGCCGGGGAGGAAGGCGATGAACGAGCTCGCTCAAGCAGCATCACGCAAGGCATTCTGGCGGCTGATGCCTTTTTTGATCCTTTGCTACTTCTTCGCCTATCTCGATCGCCTGAATATGTCCTTCGCGGCGCTCAGCATGAACACGGCGCTCGGCTACAACGCCGAGATTTTCGGCTTCGGCTCCGGAATCTTCTTCATCGGCTACTTCCTCTTCGAGGTTCCGAGCAATCTCATTCTCGATAAGGTCGGGGCGCGCATCTGGATCGCGCGCATCATGGTCACCTGGGGCATCATCTCATTATGCATGATCTTCCAGGACGCGAGCTGGAACAGCTTGTTGGTGCCGATCGCGGCGCCGATCGCCGCGGCCTTCCGCGCCATCCTCTGGCTCATCGGCACGCCGAGCAACTTCGTCGAGCTCACGCCGAACTCGGCGATGCTGATCGTGGTCCGTTTCCTGCTCGGCCTCGCCGAGGCGGGTTTTTTCCCCGGCATCATCTTGTTCCTGACCTATTGGTTCACGGCGAAGGATCGCGCCAAGATGGTCGGCATCTTCATGGCCGCGATCCCGCTTTCCTCGGTCATCGGCGCGCCGGTTTCCTCGCAGATCCTCGCCCATGTCGACGGGCTGATGGGGCTTGCCGGCTGGAAGTGGCTCTTCATCCTCGAAGCGGTGCCGACCGTCGTGCTCGGCTTCGTCGCATTCGGGTATCTCACCGACAAGCCGGAGAAGGCCCATTGGCTGACGCCGCCCGAACGCGAAGCGCTGGCGCTGAGTCTCACCGCCGAAAAGACCCAGCGCGAGGCCATGCGCCATTACAGCCTCGGCGAGGCGCTCTCCAACCCGCGCGTTCTTGCGCTTTCGGCCATTTATTTCGGCAACGTGACCTGTAATTACGGGCTTGGCTTTTTCATGCCGCAGATTTTGCAGCGCTTCGGTATTCCGACCGCCAATGTCGGCTGGTATGTCGCTATCCCCTATCTCCTCGCAATGGTGTCGATGGTGCTTTGGAGCCGCCACTCCGATGTCACCGGTGAGCGGGTCTGGCATGTTGCGGCGCCGCTCATCCTCGCTGGCCTTGCTTTCATCGGCGCAGGCTACGCCGGCTCGCTCAGCTTGGCGTTGCTCGCCTTCTCGCTTGCTGCGATCGGCATCTATACATCGGTTTGCACTTTCTGGGCCTTGCCGACCGGATTCCTGACGGGGGCGGCGGCGGCGGGCGGCATCGCCTTGATCAATTCGATCGGAAATCTCGGCGGTTTCGTCGGTCCTTCCATCGTCGGCCATGTCAAGCAGATCACCGGTTCAGATGGAGCCTCGCTCATCGCGCTCGCGGCCTTCCCGATCATCGCGGGTTTCATCACGCTGATCATCGGCCACGACAAGAAGCTCGAGATGGCGGGGCACGCGTTGCCGGCGGAATAGGCCAAACACTTGCGCTCGCGCCGAACCGGCGAACGATGCCGACCGGCTCGTGTGGTCCCGATGGAGCCATGGCTCCATCCGGGCGTCGTCCCTACGCTCCTGGAATTTGGGCGGCCGTGACGCGCGAGCGTCATCATTCGGTCGCCAATTTCTGCATTTTCTTCTTGGGCTCGGACATGCGTCGGGCTTGCTTTGATCTTCCGAAGATCGAGAGGCGGCAGACGCGTTTGGGTGACGCCTTCGCCACCGCGATCGCCGCTTGCGCGAAGCGCTCTACTCGACCCCGATGCAGCGATTTTGCGATGTCCCGCAAAGCTGTGGCATGAGGCATCGCATGCATCGCCCCGCGAATCTTGGACAAGGCCCCTTCGCACCGCTGCGATCCCATGCCAGAACCACCGCGCAATCACCGCTTGGCCCACGCTTCGAAGGACATTTCGATGTCCGTTGAGGCAAGCCTCGAGGAGGAGGCAGGCACCGAGATCACTCCTCTTCCCTTGCGCAAGGCGAAAGCGTGGACCGACTACGCTTGGTCGGCCGTCGGCATTATCGCGGTGCTGGGCGCGGGCTACATGCTCTACAAGGAGCTCGCCGGCATCTCGCCTCGCGACATCTCGCGGGCCTTTGCCCTCATTCCACGGGAACGATGGGTCTTGGCGATCTTGGGCACCCTTGTCGCCTACGCGGCGCTTGCCTGGTATGACCGGATCGCGCTCTTGCATCTCGGCAAGCCGCTGAATTGGCTCTTCATCTCGCTCACATCGTTTACGACCTACGCACTCTCCCACAACATCGGTGCTTCGGTCTTCTCGGGAGCGGCGGTCAGATACCGCGCCTATTCGACGAAGGGGCTCACCGCGACCGATGTCGGCGTGCTGGTGGTGCTCACCGCTTTCACCTTCATGCTCGGCACGATCCTGCTCGGCGGGCTCGTGCTCATCGGCGAGCCGCAGCTTGTCGCGAGGCTTTTGCACGTCGACCGCGAGCTTGCGCGTGCCGTGGGCTTTGTCATGCTCGGCGCGGTCGCGCTTTACATACTCGGCTCCGTGTTCGAATTCCCGGCGCTGAACCTCGGCTCATGCAAGCTCAGCTATCCGCGGCCGCCGATCGTACTTCGCCAGTTGATCGCCGCGCCTCTCGAGCTGCTCGGTGCCGCGGCGATCATCTATTTCGCCATGCCGGCGCATGGAAATCCCGGATATTTCGTCGTGCTCGGGGTCTTCCTCGCCTCTTTCTCCGTCGCGCTGATTTCCCATGCGCCGGGAGGCCTGGGCGTACTCGAATTCCTCTTCATCAAGGCCATGCCGGAAGTGCCGAAGGCCGAGGTGCTCGTCGCCCTTCTCATCTTCCGCCTGCTCTATCTCGTCGTGCCCCTCGCGCTCGGGCTCGTTGTCGTCATGGTATTCGAGAAAGGGCGCCTCGCCGAGACGCTTCGGGCACGATCGGCCGGCACGCCCGACGCCGACGCCGTGCCTCCAAGGCCGCAAGCGACGCCGTCCTCCTCCAATGTCGTGCAACTCACGGAGGCGGCCCGCCAGGCCCGCAAAAGCGGAGCTCCGCCAATATGAGCGGCAGGAGCGCTCGACGAGCGCTTTCGTTCAACGCGCTTTCATGCGATGACGCCGGCACGATCTTGGAGCGGCTTGATGTATCTGCCTCCCGCCTTTCGTCTCGACGGGCTCGCCGACCAGCATGAGGTCATGCGGCGCCATCCCTTCGCGACCCTGATCACAAGATCGGGTGACAGTGTCGTCGCCGACCACATCCCCTTCATGATCGATGCGACACGCGGCGAGAAAGGCGTTTTGCGCGCCCATGTGGCTCGCGCCAACCCTTTATGGCGAACCCATCCGCGCGCAACGGAGGCCCTCGTCATCTTTGCCGGCATCGATCACTACATCACGCCATCCTGGTATGCGACGAAACGCGAAAGCGGGAAGGTCGTGCCGACCTGGAACTACGTCGCCGTCCATGCTTTTGGACCGTTGAACGTCTTCGAGGACGCGCAATGGTTGCGCGAGCAGGTCGGCGCGCTCACCGCCGTGCATGAAGCGGGCAGCGTCGCGGCGGGTAGCGCGACGCCTTGGGCCGTGACGGATGCGCCCGAGGAGTTCATCGCCGCTCAGCTCAGGGGGATCGTCGGTCTCGAGGTGCCGATCACGCGCATCGAAGGAAAGGTGAAGGCGAGCCAAAATCGCCCCGAGGCCGACCGCGAAGGCGTCGTCCAGGGTCTCGAGGCCCAAGGCACGGAAGGCGCGCGACAGATGGCCGCCCTCGTGGGCTGCCCACAGGCCACAGGGGCAAAAACCAGCGGCGGCGAAAAGAAGGGCTAGATCAGGCGCGATATTGCTGGATGCGCGTCGTGCGCAAGCCCGCGAGCCCGTGCTCGTCGATGGAGGCCTGCCAGCTCAAAAATTCCTCGACGGTCAAGGTATAGCGCCGGCAGGCTTCCTCAAGGCTGAGCAAGCCGCCGCGCACGGCAGCGACCACTTCGGCCTTGCGCCTGATCACCCACCTTCTCGTGGCTACCGAGGGCAGATCGGCTATCGTCAGCGGACTTCCGTCGGGGCCGATAACATATTTAACCCGCGGTCGATGGGCATCGGTCATGATACGCTCACACAAAACAGACCAACGATTTAGCTTCTATCCGAGGTGGGTTAATGATTTGCGTAGCCGATGCATTGAATTTTGTCCGATCCTCTGAGCTCTCCAAGGAAACCCTTGATGACCGATGAATTCTGGCGCTGGGACGCGCTTGATCTGGCGCGCGCCATCAGAACGCGGGCCTTTTCGAGCCGGGAGGCCGTGGAAAGCTGCCTTAGGCGGCTCGACACCGTCAATCCACGGCTCAACGCCGTCGTCGATGTGCTCGCCGACGAGGCGCTGAAGAGCGCCGACGAGGCGGACGCCGCGGTCAAGCGCGGTGACGAGCTGCCGGCGCTGCATGGCATTCCGGTGACCGTGAAGATCAATGTCGACTATGCCGGACGTGCCACCACCAACGGCGTCGTTGCGTTCAAGAATGTCGTCGCGTCGAGCGACGCGCCCATCGTCTCGAATTGGCGAAAGGCGGGCGCCATCATCATCGGGCGCACGAACACGCCGGCCTTTTCCTGGCGCTGGTTCACCGACAATGATTTGCATGGGCGCACTTTCAGCCCGTGGAACCGGGGCGTCACGCCCGGCGGCTCGAGCGGGGGCGCGGCATCGGCGGTCGCGGCCGGCATTGGACCCCTTGCCCATGGCACCGATATCGGGGGCTCGATCCGCTACCCGGCCTATGCCTGCGGGATCGCCGGCATTCGACCAACGCTTGGCCGCGTGCCGGCTTTCAACGCCACCAGCAAGGAAGAGCGACCGGTGATCGCCCAGCTAGCCTCGGTGCAAGGGCCGCTTGCCCGCTCGATCGGTGATCTGCGGGTTGGGCTGTGGGCCATGGCGGCGCGCGATGCGCGGGACCCCTGGTGGGTGCCAGCCCCTTATGGACGGGGAGATGAGCGCCGCCCTTGCCGCGTCGCCATGCTCGCCGAGCTCCCGGGCTTGGCGCATGACAAGGTCGTCGCCGAAGCGGTGCGCCTTGCCGCCGCCTGGCTCGAAGACGCGGGCTATCGCGTCGAGGAAGTCGCCCCACCGCACTGGAAGGAGGCGGCCGAGCTCTGGGCGCTCCTCGTCCTCAACGAGACGCGCTACGCCATGATGCCCTCGATCGAGGCTCATGGCGACGAGGCGATCAAACGGGCCGCGAGCGCCATGATGGAGATCACGCCGACGACCGATTTCGACGGCTTCCGGACCGGAATGGCCCGCCGCTCGACTCTTTTGCGCGAATGGATGCTGTTTCTCGAAAAATACCCGCTCGTCGTGACACCGACCTCCTGGCGCAAGCCGCTTCCGCTCGGCGCCGATCAGCAGGGCGCGGAAGGCATGCGCAAAATTTTCGAGGCCCATAGCCCCCTCTTCGTGCTGCCCCTCCTCGGTTTGCCGGGTCTTTCGCTACCAACCGGGATCGCCGACGGATTGCCGATGGGCGTTCATCTCATCGCCGGTCGTTATGAGGAGGAGCGGCTGTTCGTGGCTGGCGAGGTCATCGAGGCGCGCTGCGGAAGGCTCACCCCAATCGATCCGCGCGACTAGGCCGTTCACGCGTTCGCGGGCCGGGAGCTGATCGAGATCGCCCCGATGACCTTAAGCGAGTGACTTCGGCCCTGGCGCGAAAGGCTTCGAAGCTATAGATAAAACACCAAAGGTTTCTTCGCGGGCACGATTTCGTCCGCATTTCACGCCAGATGACGATGAATTCGCTCGATCTTCCGACCCGGCCGTCCGAGACCCGCGTCGTCGTCGCCATGTCCGGCGGCGTCGATTCCTCGGTCGTGGCCGCCTTGCTGAAGGAGGAGGGCTATGACGTCGTCGGCGTGACTCTCCAGCTTTACGACCATGGCGCCGCGACGCATCGGACGGGTGCCTGTTGCGCCGGCCAGGACATTCATGACGCGCGAAAAGTCGCCGCGAAGATCGATATCCCCCATTATGTTCTCGACTACGAGGACCGCTTCCGCACCGAAGTGGTGGACCGCTTCGCCGACGATTATCTTGCCGGGAGGACGCCGATCCCTTGCGTCGAATGCAACCGGTCGATCAAGTTCCGCGATCTCCTCGGCACGGCGCGTGATCTCGGCGCGGCCGCGCTGGCGACGGGGCATTATCTTTCCTCACGCTCGCTTCCGGACGGCCGCCGCGCGCTCTACCAGGCCTCGGACGAAAGCCGCGACCAGAGCTATTTCCTCTATGCCACGACGCCCGCGCAGCTCGCCATGCTTCGCTTCCCGCTCGGCGACAGATCGAAGGCCGAAACCCGCGAGCTTGCGGCGCGCTTTGGGCTTGCGGTCGCCGAGAAGCCGGACAGCCAGGATATCTGCTTCGTCCCCACGGGCCGTTATGCCGACGTCATCGAGAAGCTGCGGCCAGGCGCCAGCCGGCCCGGAAAGATCATCCATGTGGACGGGCGCGCGCTCGGCCACCATCGAGGTGACATGCATTACACCGTGGGGCAGCGCAAAGGGCTCGGTGTCGCGGATGGCGAGCCTCTCTACGTCTTGCGCCTCGATGCCGAACGCGCCGAGGTGATCGTCGGCCCCCGCCCCGCGCTCGCGGTCGGCGGCATCGTGCTCGGCGACTTCAACTGGCTCGGCGATCTTCCGATCGCGGCGTGGCCGCGCGAGGGCCTCTCCGTCGCCGTCAAGGTGCGCTCCACGCGCCCTCCTCGTCCGGCAACCCTTCGCCGCGACGGTGTCCTTTGCAGCGTCGAGCTCGACACTCCGGAAGAGGGCGTGGCGCCAGGACAGGCTTGTGTGATCTACGACAGCCCCTCGCCCGGCGCGCGGCTGCTGGGCGGTGGCGTCATCGCGTCGACGGGCTCTTCCACTTGCGCGAATCTGCGCGAGCGGGCATTGGCGTCTTGATGGATGAAACGCGGCGGGAGGCGTTATGTCCAATCAACTCGACAATATGCGCAAGGCCTATGACAAATGGGCCCCGATTTACGACCTCGTCTATGATGGGCTCACCGCGCCGGCGCGCCGCACCGCTGTCAGAGCAGCCTTGTCGAACGGAAGGCGCATCCTCGAGGTCGGCGTCGGCACCGGATTGTCCCTGCGCAACTATCCGCGCGAAACCGAGATTTATGGCGTCGATCTTTCCTACGGCATGCTGCTGCGCGCACGCGAGAAGATCGCGCGGCGGCGGCTGCGGCACGTCAAGCTGATCGCGGCGATGGATGCCTGTCGGCTCGGTTTTGCCGATGAAATCTTCGACGCCGTGGTAGGCCAATTCGTGATCACCTTGGTTCCCGAGCCAGAGGTTGCGCTCAAGGAGATGGCCCGCGTTTTGCGGCCCGGGGGCGAGATCATCCTCACCAATCATCTCGGCGCCGAGGAGGGGCTGCAGGCCGCGATCGAGGAAAAATGCGCCGGCATCGCCAAGCGCATCGGTTGGTCGACCGAGTTCAAGTTGTCGCGCATCGAGAACTGGGCGCAGGCGAGCGGCATGATCGAGCGCGTCTCGGCGAGGGATGCCTTTCCAGGAGGCTTCTTCAAGGTCGTGCGCTTGCGCAAGCCCAGCGACAGCGCGCTTGCGGCTTGAGCGGCCGGTTTCCCCGTTGGGCGAGCGTAAGCCTCGCCCGCTTCGCCGGAGGACTGGGTGCAACAACGAAGCCTCGATCGAGGTATCGCAGCTGCCCTCTCCAAGCCTTCGTCCTGATCATCGCCCTCTCCTTTGGCGCTTATCCCGCGCAGGCCGGAGGCTCGAACGCGAATGCGGAGCCCTGTCAGGCGATCACATATGGCAATGCCGATTACGTCGTCTGCGCGATCGATCTTGCGCGCTACGAATTGCGGATGTTCTTGCGAGACGGCGAAGGCAAGCCTTACGGCAGCTTCTCCCGCCTCGTCGATTCGCCCGATGGACATAAGCTCGTCTTCGCCATGAACGGCGGGATGTACGGCGATGATCGAATGCCGGTCGGGCTCTACATCGAGAACGGCAGGATGATGAAAGCCGTCAACACGGCGAGCGGGCGCGGCAATTTCCACCTCAGGCCGAATGGTGTTTTCTACGCCTCAGGTGAAAGCGCGGGCGTGCTCGAGACCGGGCGCTACCTTGCGGCAAGGCCGCCTGCAAGGATCGCGACGCAATCGGGGCCGATGCTCGTCATCGACGGCCGCATCCACCCGGGATTTTCCGAAGACGGCACCTCGCGCAAGCTGCGCAATGGCGTCGGTGTTCGTCAAGGCCACGTCGTGCTCTTCGCCATCTCCGACACGCCGGTCACGTTCATGGAATTCGGGCATCTCTTCAAGGATGGGCTCGGCTGCCGCGACGCCCTCTTCCTCGACGGCTCGGTGTCGAGCCTTTACGCGCCTTCGCTTGGCCGCGCGGATGGGCTCGCCCCGCTCGGGCCGATCATTGGGGCGATGGAAAGATCTCGCCAAGCTCCTTGAGCATGATCTTTGAAAAATGGAAACCGTTTTCCCGAAAAGATTATGCTTCACTAATAACTTAGAGCATCAGGCCAATTCCACTTAGAGCCAGCATGCTCTAGCATGCCGAAAGGCGGCGGGGGATCTCCCCGGCCGCCTTCCGCACGAACCGGCCAATTGTCTCGCGTCGGCCGGAAGCTGATAATGAGCTGGAAAAGGGAGAAACGCTTTTCCAAAAAGCCTATGGCTCAGCCGCCAGCGAGATATTGCTGGGGATCGACGGGCGTCTTGCCCTTGCGCAGCTCGAAGTGAAGCTGCGGGGAGGCGACGTTGCCGGTCTGGCCTGATTTCGCCAGGACCTGGCCGCGCTTCACATTGTCTCCCTTCTTGACGAGAAGGTCGGCATTGTTGGCGTAGGCCGAGACCCAGCCGTTGGCGTGGCGGACCAGCACCAGCTTGCCATAGCCTTTGATCTCATCGCCGACATAGGCGACTGTGCCATCCTCGGCGGCGCGCACCGAAGTGCCTTCGGGCACGGAAATGTTGATGCCGTCATTGCCGTCTCCGCCGAAACGGCTGATGACCCGGCCGCGGGCGGGCCAACGGAACTGCGGGGCGTCCGATTTGCCGGAGCTCGCCGCACTCGAAGCATCGGTTTCCTCGGCGGGTTCGGCCTTCGCCACCTCTTGCGACTTCGCCTTTGTCGGTTGCGGCTGGGACGGCGCGCTCGCGGCGAGCTTCGCCTTCGCCGGCTCGGACGCCGTCGCAGCGGCGGTCTTGGACTCTTCCTTGGTGGGCTTCTTAGGGGCGGTGGCCGTCGCAAGATGCTGCGGCTCGCGCTTCTGTGCCGCGAGCCTGTCGGAAGTCGATTTCGTCGGGGTCGATTGCCCGACTGCCGGCCCGTATCGATAGACGGGGATGATGATTTGCGATCCGGGCGCTGGGTTGGCGCCGGCTTTCAGATTATTCGCGGCCCGCAACGCCGTCTCGGGCACGCCGTAGCGCGACGACAGCGTGGCGATGGTCTCGCCCGCGCCGACGGTGAGCGAGGTGCCTCCGGTGGTCGACCAATTTCCGCTCTCCGAAGACTTCACCGGCTGTGGCGCGCCCGGCTGAGCTTGAATCGAGCCGGTCACAATGCCGCGGTCGGGCTCGGTGAAGGATCCTGCTCGCGACTGCTGGCCCACCGGCGGCAGCGCGCGCGATTGCACCTTGCCGGACGGAACGGCGGGAACCGGCGGCGTGGCATCGGCCGTCTTTCCGCCGAACGGGCTCGCAAACGGACTTTCTGAGAACCGTGTCGCCTCCGAGCTGCAGGCTGCCGCCAGCGTTCCGATGAGGATCGCAAGCGCCAAACGGGGCATCGCGCCTGAGAGGCGAAACGGCTTCGAAAACCCCGTGATGGTGTCACAACGCATTGGACTACCCACTTCCCACGCTACCCAACCGCAGGGATGAAAACACGATTCAGGTTAAGGGGTGGTTGAGATGCGTAAGATTTTAAGCGATGGGCATGTCGCCTTCGATAGCGCGCTTTCTTTTACAAATAGCGCGAAACCCCGGCGATCGGCGGGCCGACCCGGGTGAGGCCGACGAGCTCCTCGCGCCACCCCCCTCCGGGAAGCCTTTCGGCGCGCACAATATGGCACATGGGGGCGGCCGGCCTCGCGAAGACGCAGATCGCCCCTTCGGCAAGCCTGCGCGTCACGGCCGCCGGGGGCTCAGCGACCGCGAAATCGATGAAGGCGCGTTCGAATTGTCCCACCCCCGGCACTTCCACAAGCGCATCGCCTTGCGCGACCTCGACATTGTCGAGACCGGAGCCCTCGAGACGACGCTTGGCTTCGATGGCGAGGGTGCGGAAGCGCTCGATCGAGATCACCGAGCCCGCGAGATGGCCGATGACGGCGGCCGCGTAGCCCGAACCCGTTCCGACATCGAGCGCGCGGTGCTCCTTGCGCAAATCGAGCGCCGCGAGCGCGAGCGCGAGATCGGAGGGGGCGCCGACGATCTGGCCGCACCCCAAAGGCAAGGCGACATCGCGCCGCGCGAGGTCGCGATGGGCGGGAGCGGCGAAGAATTCCCGAGGCACCGCCTCGAAGGCGCGCAGCACGATCTTGTCGTTCACGCCGCGCGCGCGAAGCCGCATGAGGAGATGCAGCGTTTCCGCGGCATGCGCCACGAGAAGTGAGCGGGCGGCGTCCGGGACGGGCGGCCGCGCGCCGGTCACGCGAGCGTCCGCGCCAAATCCTCGAGCAGCCCCTGATGGGTCAGGTTGAGCTGCAGCGGAGTGACCGAAATTCGCTTGTGATCGAGGGCGGCCATATCGGTGCCGAGCCTCGGCTTGGTGATGCCGCGCGCGAAGCCGAGCCAGAAATAAGCGTTGCCGCGTCCATCCTTGCGCTCGTCGACCGAGAGCAGCGTCTGGTCGCGCTGGCCTTGCGAGGTCGCTTCCGTCCCGGTGACGCCGCCGGCCTCGCAATGGGGGAAATTGATGTTGAACAAGGTGCCGCGCGGGATTCCGGCTTCGAGCAGCTTGCGCAGCACCGGCACCGCATGTTGGCGCGCGCAATCCCAATGGATTTTCTCGCGCCCCTCGGGGCCGTAGGCTTGCGACAGAGCGACCGCCGGAACACCAAGCATCGCGCCTTCCATCGCGCCGGCCACGGTGCCCGAATAGATCACGTCCTCGGCAACGTTCTGGCCGCGATTGACACCGGAGAGCACAAGACCCGGCTTCTCGCCTTTGAACACATGGCGCGTCGCGAGGATGACGCAATCGGTCGGCGTGCCTTTCACGGCGAAGCGCCGCTCATCGATCTTGCGAAGCCGCAGCGGATCGGAGAGCGACAAGGCATGCGCGACACCGCTTTGATCGGTCTCGGGCGCGACGATCCACACATCGTCGGAGAGCGCGGCGGCGACCTCGGCGCAAATCTCGAGGCCCTTGGCATGGACGCCATCATCATTGGTGATCAGAATGCGCATCGGAAACCGTCAACTTCCTGTTCACCCGGTGATGTCGAAAGGAGGGCGCCAGCTGCGTGTGCAGGTGAGAACACAAGGGCCTTCCTGCCAACCGGCTTACTCGATTCGCTTCAAGCCGCCCATATAAGGCAGGAGTGCCGCGGGCACGTCGATCGACGAATCGGGGTTCTGGTAATTCTCCATGACCGCGATGAGCGCGCGCCCGACTGCCACCCCAGAGCCATTGAGCGTATGCACCAGGCGGAGCGCCGCCGGCTTTCCCTCGACCTGCGCCGGTCGGAAGCGGGCATTCATGCGCCTTGCCTGGAAGTCCCCGCAAACCGAGCAGGAAGAGATCTCGCGATAGGCGCCCTGCCCGGGAAGCCAGACCTCGATGTCATAGGTCTTGCGCGCGGAAAAGCCCATGTCGCCCGTGCACAAGGTCATGACCCGATAATGGAGGTCGAGGCGCTTGAGCACCTCCTCGGCGCAGCTCAGCATGCGCTCGAGCTCTTCGCTCGAGGCTTCCGGTGTCGTGATCGAGACGAGCTCCACCTTGTCGAACTGGTGCTGACGCAGCATGCCGCGCGTGTCGCGCCCCGCGGCACCCGCCTCGGCGCGAAAGCAGGGCGTCAGCGCCGTGAAGCGCTGGGGCAGCTCGGCTTCCGGCGTGATCGTCTCGCGCACGAGATTGGTGAGCGGAACCTCGGCGGTCGGGATGAGCCAGAAATCCTCTTTGGCCGGTGCCCTGCCCACCACTGTGTCGACGAGCTGCTGCAATGTGATTGCGCCGTTGACGTAGCGCTGTTTGTCAATTTCCGAGACGAATTCGAGCGCGTCGTGGAGCAGCTCTTCGCGCGTCTTGACGCGCGAAGCCATGAATTGATCGTCAGCGAACTTCGGCAATTGCGCCGTGCCGAACATCACCTCGTCCTTGACGAGGAGCGGCGGCTGGATCTCGACATAACCGTGCTCGGTGGTGTGCAAGTCGAGCATGAACTGGCCGATCGCGCGCTGCAGGCGCGCCAGCGACTTCTTCAACACCACGAAGCGCGCGCCCGAAAGCTTCGCCGCCGTGGCGAAATCCATGAGGCCGAGGGCTTCGCCGAGCTCGAAATGCTGCTTTGGCGCGCTCAGGGGGCGCGGCTCGCCACGGCGCCGATATTCCACATTCCCGCGCTCATCCTCTCCGACCGGCACGTCGGGCAGGGGCAAATTCGGAATTTCGGCGAGCACCTTGTTCAACTGGGCGGTCGCAGCTCTCTCGTGCGATTCGCCAATGATGATATTTTCACGCAGCCCAGCCACTTCGGCCATCAACTCCTGCGCGCGCGCCTCGTCCTTTCGGCCCTTGGCCTGGCCGATCTCCTTCGAAAGTGCATTGCGGCGCTCCTGCGCGGTTTGCACCGCGGCGATGGACGCGCGCCGCTCATCGTCGAGCGCGATGAGGCGTTCCGCCTCCGGCGGCAATCCACGCGACGCGAGACCTTCGTCGAAGGCCGCCGCATTTTCCCTGATCCACCGGATGTCGTGCATCGAGATCGAAGCCCTTACCCGCTCCAGACGGCGCGGAGGCAGCCTCACCACTCGGCACCACCGCAAGCCTCCTCGGTGTTCGGCTTTGACGGGCTTGTCAAGGAGCGGGATTCATCCCGCCGCGGTCAGGCGAAGTGCCCCACCTTGCCCCCATGCGACAGGAGAGGGCGGCCGAAGCTCGCCTCAAGCCTTGGAGGCTTCCTCCCTCGCCGCCGCACTCTTCTTCTCGATAATGCTGACCGCGATGATGCTGCCTTCGTAGAGCAGGAGGGTCGGCAAGGCGAGCGCAAGCATCGAGAAAGCGTCCGGCGGAGCAAGCACGGCCGAGATGCAGAAGATGATGACGATGGCGTAGCGGCGCTGGCGCTTGAGGAAAGCCGAATCGATGAAGCCGACGCGCGCGAGAATCGTCAAGATCACGGGCGTCTGGAAACAGATGCCGAAGGCGAAGATCAGCGTCATCAATAGCGAGAGATAAGAATCGACCTTGGCCAAAAGCTCGATTGCGGGCGTGCCTTCACCCCCCGTCTGCTGCATGGACAGCGAATAATACATCACCGCCGGCATACCGAGAAAGAACACGACGCCAGCGCCGGTCAGGAAGAGGATCGGCGTGGCGATGAGATAGGGGAGGAAGGCGCGCTGCTCTTTCCTGTAGAGCCCCGGCGCGACGAATTTGTAGATCTGCGTCGCGATCACCGGAAACGCGAGAAAGGCCGCCGCGAAGGCCGCGAGCTTGATCTTGGTAATGAGGAAGCCGAGCGGCTCGGTGAAGACGAGATGGGGCAGCGGATAGCCGTGATGGGTCGCGGCCCAGACATAGGGAATGAGCAGGATGTTGTAGATCTGGGTCGCGAAGACGAAAGAGGCGACGAACAACAGCGCGAAGGCAATCAGCGAGCGGATCAGCCTCGTGCGCAGCTCGATCAGATGATCGATCAGAGGCGCACGCGACGCCTCTATGTGGGGCTCATCGACGGCGTCGTTCATACGGCCCGGTCATCTCCCGACGGGAGGGCTTTGGCCGCGCGCTTGCGCGGCTTGGGGCGAGCCTCGGTCGAAGGGGCGGGCTCGATTTCGAGGTTCGCCTGCGCGGGAGTGTCGGATTTGGCCTTCGACCTCGACGCTGCGCGTTTCTTGCGCATGGGCTTTTCACCAATCGGCTCCTCGGCAACGGGCTTGCCGGCAATGGGCTTCTCGGTGGACGAGGGTGAAGCCGTCTCAGTGACGATCACCGCCGCGGGCGCCGCTTCGACGCTCAGCTTCGCGGCGGGCTCGGTGTTCGGCGCAGCGGGCTTGGTCGCGCCGCCGCCGGTCGCGCTCGCCTCTGGCGAGATCGCATCGGCTTTTCCGGCAGTGACGCTCGCGGGCTCGGCGGAGGCGACAGGCGTGGCCTCAATGGCGCCAGGCGCGGGCGGAACGGCCGGCTCCGTTGAGTTCGGCAATTGCGCGCCGATCGAATTGAACTCGCCCTGCAGCCCGCTCGTCGCGGACGAGAGATCCTGATGAATATTCGCGACTTCCTGCTTGACGCTCTCGAGCTCGGCCTCACGCATCGCCTCGCGAAAATGATCCTGGAACTCGCTCGCCATGCGGCGCGCCTTCGCGGTCATGGCGCCCACGGCACGCAGCGCCTTGGGCAAATCCTTCGGGCCGATGGCGATCAACGCCACGGCGCCAATGACCACCATCTCGCTCCAGGCGATGTCGAACATGTGAAGCCTGCCGCAATGGGTTGCGGTGTCCGATCAGCCGGTTTTCGTGTCGCGGGCGACCGGCGAGACGGATGCCGGCTCGGAAGGTTGATGCTCGACCGGGCGCGGCGCCGCCTTGGCGGCTTCAGCGGCCTGATCGTCATCGGCCATGCCTTTCTTGAAGGACTTGATGCCCTTGGCGAAATCGCCCATCACATCGGAAATTCGGCCCTTGCCAAACACCAGCATGACCACCACAATCACGATCAGCCAGTGCCATATGCTCAATGAGCCCATGGGATTCTCCTCGTACCGCGCCGCGCGCACACCTGAAGCGGAAACGGTGCGGCACCTATCGCTGTGCTTACCTATCTCTCGGCTTTAAGGCATGATCACACCCGAAAAGTGGCATCACTTTTCAAGACCATGCTCTAGCGCCCGCATGGCCGCAAGGCAACCATTCCCCTTGAAGGTAGGTCGAGGCCCCGGCAAAAACAAGAAACGACGGGCCAGGAGAATAATCTTGTCAGGATAATCTTGGCGGGCGCTGCGAGAGATGAAGCGTTCAGCCCTCGGAAAGCGGCATGAGCGCGGTCGCCTCGGCTTCCTCGAGCGGATCTTCGTCCTCGCGCAGCGCCTCATCGTCGCGCGGCGTTGGAATGACGAAGCCTTTCGTCACGCGGCCCTCGATCAGGCCCGCGCCCTTCAATTCATCAAGGCCTGGCAGATCGGAAAGCTGGTCGAGCCCGAAATGATCGAGAAAGTCCGGCGTCGTCCCGTAGGTGATCGGCCGGCCCGGCGTCTTGCGACGGCCGCGCATGCGCACGAATCCAGCCTCGAGGAGCGCGTCGAGCGTGCCCTTGGCGACTGCCACGCCACGGATATCCTCGATCTCGGCACGTGTCACCGGCTGGTGATAAGCCACGATCGCGAGCGTCTCGAGCCCGGCGCGCGAAAGCCGGCGCGGTGCAGTATCCTCCTTTGCCAGGAGATAGGCGAGGTCGGGCGCCGTGCGAAAGGCAAAGCCGCCCGCGCGCTGCACGAGATTGACGCCGCGGCGCTCATAAATCCTGCGCAGCTCGTCGATGACGGAAGCGGCGTCGCAATCGGCGGGCAGCTTGGCGGCAATCTCCTCGAGGGCGAGCGGCGTGCGAGCGGCGAAAACGAGCGCCTCGGCGACCCGGACGGCTTCCTCGAGGCTTGGCGACACCTCGAAGGGCGCCTCGACACGGCGCGCGAGGCGGATGATCTCATTCATGCGGATGCTCCCGATTGTACGGCCGCCGAGGCGCCCGCGACCATGCCGCGGCGCACATGGATTGGCCCGAATGCCCTGTCCTGATGCAAAGCGAGACTGCCGTCGCGCGCCATTTCGAGCGCGGCCGCAAGCGCCGAAGCCCGGATCGTCGGGCGCAGGCGCGGCTGAGTGACATAGCGTTCGAGAAAGACGTCGAGCACGCCCCAGTCCTGGATCTCGCCCAGCATCGTCATGAGTGCCTCTCTCGCCTCGGCGAGCGTCCAGACGAAGCGCTTGGTAACCGTGACCCGCGCAAGGGCCTGGCGTTCGCGGCGCGATGCATAGGCGCGCAAAAGCTCGTAGAGGTTATCGGCGAATGGCCGCTCCGGCGGGGGCGCGAGCGGCTCGGGATCGCCGCGCGAAAACACATCCCGCCCGAGGAGGGAGCCTTCGGTGAGCCGCTTCGCGGCCTCGCGCATCGCCTCGAGACGACGAAGCCGAAGCGCGAGCGCGGCAGCGAGATCTGCGGCCGCCGGTTCATCCGCCTTCGGCTCGGACGGCAGGAGCAGGCGCGATTTGAGATAGGCGAGCCAGGCCGCCATGACGAGGTAGTCGGCGGCAAGCTCCAGCCTGATGCGCCGAGCGCCCTCGATGAAGGCGAGATATTGCTCGGCGAGCTTGAGGATCGAGATTCCGGCAAGATCGACGGTTTGCCGGCGCGCGAGCTCGAGCAAGAGGTCGAGCGGCCCCTCGAAGGCACCGAGATCGACCACGAAGGCGGGGTCGCTCTCGCCGCGTTCGAGGCCGGCCACATCCTCACTGAAGAGATCTTCGCTCATCCACTCACCTACACCCGCGAATCACCCCACGAATCTGGACCTGTCAGCACTTTCCCGCAAGGAGAGCGTCGAAACCTGCGCGTTCATCCACAGAATCGAAAGGCTCTGGCGCATGCCGAATGCGGGCGAGCGCCGCCTCGGCCCGCTGTTTCGATTTTCCGCTGAGCGGTTTCGCGGCGCAGGCGACAGCTTCCATCTCCTCGCGCACGCCATTGCAGTGCAACACGACATCGCAGCCGGCAGCGTAAGCGCGCCGGGCTCTTTCGGCGAAGGAGCCGGAAAGCGCCTTCATGGAGAGGTCGTCCGTCATGACGAGCCCCTCGTAGCCGATGTCGCCGCGAATGACCTCGTCGAACAGGCGTCGCGACAGCGTGGCCGGATGGCGCTCGTCGATGGCGGTGAAGACCACGTGCGCCGTCATTGCGAGCGGCATATCCGATAGCGCGCGGAAAGGGGCAAAATCATGGGTCACGAGCACATCGCGCGCCGCGCTGACGCGCGGCAACGCGAGGTGGCTGTCGGCCGTGGCGCGACCATGGCCGGGCATATGCTTGATGACGGGGAGCACACCGCCCGCGATGAGCCCCTCCGCCGCGGCCCTGCCGCCGATCGCGACCTCCTCGGGCTTCGTGCCATAGGCGCGATCCGAGATCACCGCATCGGCGCCGGGAACGGGAATGTCGAGCACGGGGAGGCAGTCGACCGTGATGCCGAGCGCTCGAAGCTCATGCGCGATGAGGCGCGCGCCAAGCCTTATCGCTGCCCGACGCAACAAGGGGTCGCCGATCCGCGCGAAGCTCGCGGCCGAGGGGTAAGCCGGCCAAAGCGGCGGCCCGAGCCGCTGCACCCGCCCGCCTTCCTGATCGATGAGCACCGGCGCGTCGTTGCGCCCAACGGTTTCGCGAAATTCACCGATGAGGCGCTTTAGCTGCGCATGATCGGCGACATTGCGCTTGAAGAGGATCAAGCCCCAGGGCTCTACCTCCTTGAAGAGGGCGCGTTCCTCGCCACTCAGCGTCGTGCCGGCGCAGCCGAGGATCAGGGCTTGAACGGCCATCGCGGAAAGCCTGCTGGAAATGGGGCTGGTTTATGGGCGGAGCATGGCCCCTTCGGAAAACCGGCTTTCACTTTTCCCGACCATGCTGTTTCAGGCCCTCGCGGGCTTACGTGTTCACCGAGCGGGAACAGGCCCGGGCCTGTCCCGAACGATTTGTCGGCGTGTCACACCAGCCGAAGGTGCTCGACACGCTCGGCTCAGCCGCCCGTGCGAATGCATTGCGCCCCGCCGGCCTTGATCTGGGTGCAGATCTTGTCGGCGGCTTCGCGCGACAAGGGGCCGACCTGCACGCGATAGTAAATGCCCTTGCTGCCGAGGTCGGCGCGATGGATGGCGCCTGCCCCAAGCTCATTCGGGAACTGCTTTTGCAGACGCGCCAAGGTGGCGCGCGCGTCGCTTTCCGATTGGCTCGAGGCAACTTGGGCGAAGGCGCCGTGTGAGACAGCGCTCGCCGCCGTATCGCTCGCGCTCGCCGCAGTTTCGGGGTTGACGGGCTCGGCTCTCGCGATCGTGGTGCGGCCGTTATTTTGCGGGGTGATCGACAAGGGGGCACCCGTGCCGCCTTGCTGCGCGGCCGACGCCGTTTCGGCGGGCTTGGGTTTCGCCGGCTTTGTCGCCGCCGGCTTGCTCGGCTTGGCGCTTTGAACGTCCTGCTGATCGTCGGCGGGGACGACCGCGGAAGGTTTGGCATGCGTCGCATCGGCCGGCTTCTTGGCCGCGGGCGTTGCGCTCGTCGTCGCCGAAGCCGCGTTCGCCGGAGGCGTCGTCTCGGCGGACGCCACGGTCATCGGCGGTTTTGCCGCCGCGGGCGCGGCATCGGCCTTGACCTCCGGCTTCGCCTCGTTGCGGGGGTCCGCCTTGGGGTCGAGCTTGGCCTCCACTTTCGGCTTGCTGTTCGGCACGATCGTCCCATCAGGCTTGACCGCAACGGTCGAGACCCGATGCAGAGTGCCGAAGCCCGAGGTCTGGGCCGCCGGCTGCGGCGGTTCGGGGAGAGCCACATTGGCGGCGGCGGTCGGCAGCGGCTGGGTAGACGGCGCGGCCGAGGGAGCAAGTCCTGGGGAGGCCGAGGCGTCGGCCGGAGCGGACGCATTCCCGGCACCCTGCCCAGAAAGGATGACGATGCCGGAACCGGCAGGCGGCTGGGCCGCCACGGGGTCGCGTGGCTGGGCGGCTTTCGCGGCCGCGACCACGTCGACGGGCTGTTCCGCGCCCGCCAAAACCACCTGACTCGGCTTGCCCGAGGGGTCGGCGGCGCCGAGGGCCGTCTCCGAAGGCGTTTCCTGGTCGCCCGCTGCCTTTGTGGGGAGCACTTTCACCGGCGTGTCATCGGCCTTGATCACCGGGGCTTCGCCTGTGATCCGGCTCATCGGCCCGGTGCGCATCACAACGGCCGCGCCGACGCCGACCCCGATGAGGACCAGAGGCACGGCGAGCGCGAGAGCGCGCGGCGAGATAAAGCCTCGTCGCGCCGGAGCATCGGGCGCATCCTCGTGAGGCATGCCGGGGACCTGCTCGATATCGTCGAAACTTCCGGCCTCTCCCGCATGGGCGGCATCGTCATCGTAATTTTCTTCTTCCCAATCCCGCGAGGGCAAATGAGCCTCGTCCTCGTCAGCGATTTCGTGCTCGTCCTCCTCGAAAGCCGGTTCCTCGGCCTCGTCGTCGGCCAACCGATAAGCAGGGTCGGCGCCCAGCGCGTCCTTGATCGAGGCTTCGAGATCGAATGCCCGATCCGATTCGCGCGCCCCGGCCGCGGTTGCGGCGCGATAGGGGAAAGCAGCGGAAGATTGCGCCTCACCAGAGGTGGCGCGCGGCGGGTTGTCCCGTCCGACGATCCTTGCGAGCTCGGCGAGCGGGTCATCGCTCTTCCTCGGGATCGAGGAGACAGCGACTTCGCGCAATTGCCGTTCGAGATCGTCGAGATCGAGAGGCTGAACCGAGTTTTTTGACGAGGTCATTTTTCGGCCCTCACACTATCCCCAACATCGCGGTTTGGCATGTCGTGTATTCGAAAGCACCGCGAATGTGGCGTTAAGTTGATCCGCAAGTGCAGATTGCAAGACGTTTCAACTTAACGCATTTCCTGAATTTTAACGCATTTCCTCGGGTGCGGATACCCCAATGAGGATTAAGCCAGAAGCGAGCACGTTTCGCACCCCGGTCACAAGGGCGAGGCGTGCGGCGGTTAAACTTGTCGAAGTTTGATTAACAAAGCGTAAGTCGGGAAGGTCCTTTCCCTTGTTCCAATGGGCGTGAAATTCACTCGCAAGATCATAGAGATAAAAGGTCGTTCGGTGCGGCTCCCGCGCCTGCGCGGCTTGCTCCACAACGCGCGGATATTGGGCAAGAAGCTTGAGGATGGAACGCTCGGAGGGGTCCGAAAGGAGCTTAAGACCGGCTTTGGCGAGCCCTGCCGGGGTGAGATCGAGCTCGCCGATCACCTCCCTCGCCTGGCGCCGCACGCTCTCGCAGCGGGCATGGGCATATTGAACGTAGAAGACCGGATTGTCCTTGGATTGCTCGATGACCTTGGCGAGATCGAAATCGAGTGGGGCGTCATTCTTGCGCATCAGCATCATGAAACGCACCGCGTCGGCGCCGACCTCGTCCACCACCTCCCGCAAGGAGACGAAATCACCCGCCCGCTTCGACATCTTCACCGGCTCGCCGTTCCGAAACAGGCGCACGAGCTGGCAGAGCCGCACATCGAGCGTGGCGGCCCCCGCGCTCACGGCGCGCACAGCCGCCTGCATGCGCTTCACATAGCCGCCGTGATCGGCGCCAAGCACGTCGATCATCTGCCTGAAGCCGCGCTCGAACTTCGTCGCGTGATAAGCGATGTCCGAGGCGAAATAAGTGAGGCTGCCGTCGGATTTCCGTAAGGGTCGGTCGACGTCGTCTCCGAAGGCCGTCGAGCGGAACAAAGTCTGCTCCCGATCCTCCCAATCCGGATCGACCTGGCCTTTCGGGGGCGGCAGCCTTCCCTGGTAGACGAGACCGCGTGCCGCAAGATCGGCGATCACCGCCTCGACCTTGCCGGACGAGAGGCTGCGTTCGGAAAAGAAGACGTCATGGCTGATGCCGAGCGCCGCGAGATCCTGGCGGATCAGCTCCATCATGGCCTCGATCGCCGCCTCCCGAAACGAGGGCAGCCACTCGGCCTCGGGCGCCTTCGCGTATCTCGGCCCATGAAGCCGCGCGAGCTTCTCGCCGACCGGCTTGAGATAATCTCCCGGGTAAAGGCCTGAAGGGATCTCGCCCACCGCCTCGCCGAGCGCCTCGCGATAGCGAAGATGCACGGAGCGGGCGAGCACATCGACCTGAGAGCCCGCGTCGTTGACGTAATATTCGCGAGTGACCGCATGGCCCGCAAAGGAGAGAAGGCTCGCGATGGCGTCGCCGACGACGGCGCCTCGTCCGTGGCCCACATGCATCGGCCCCGTGGGGTTCGCCGAGACATATTCGACATTGACCTTGGCGCCTTCGCCGATCGCCGAAGCGCCGAAGCGCCGGCCTTGAGCGAGGCTCGCGCGCAGAACCTCCTCGAAGACCTCGGGCTCGAGCGTGAGATTGATGAATCCCGGTCCCGCGAGCTCGACCTTCGCGACGTCTCGCGAATTGAGCCTCGGCGCGAGTTTCTCCGCGAGCGCGCGTGGAGGCATCTTCGCCTCCTTCGCGAGCACCATCGCGGCGTTGGTGGAAATGTCGCCATGGCCGCGGTCGCGCGGCGGCTCGCACACGACGCGCGAAAGATCGAGCCCTTGCGGCAATTCGCCGTCGGCGGCCATCCCCGTCAAGGCGGCGGTGATCCTGCGCTCGAACTCGTTGAAGATGTTCATTCGGGGCTCGCTGGTTCCAAAGCCGAGGCGGTTATTCGCCTTGCGCTGGGAACAGGCTTTGAGGAGGCGCGGCGCTAACGCACAAGCTAAGCTTAGTCAAACCGGGTTTTGAGGAACGCGAGAACCCTTGCGAAGAAGAGCGCGGAGCCGAGAGGAGAGTCTTCGTCGGCATGATCCAATGTGGAAGCCTTCACGGTCGACCGGGTTTCATGCTTGCCTCAGCGCACGCTCGCGAGCACAAGCGCCGCGGCGTCGAATTCGGCGCGGCGCGCCGCCCGGCGTTCGCCCGCCTCCAGGTCCTCCCCCCAGGCCTCGATCTGGAAATCCTCGTCCACATGGGCCGCCGCCCACACCTCGTCGGGCGACAGGCGTCCATTCGCGAGCGCAAGCGCAAGGATGGCGGAGCCGGTGAGCGTCGTGACGACGTGCAACGCCGCAAGGCCGAACGGCGCCGGCACATGCGAAACGGCCCGCCGGACGGCTTCGATCGCGCCACGCTCTTGCTCGATGAACATGACGCCTCGCGCCAGCCTCAAGCGAACTCCGAAAGCTTCGTCCACATAGGCGAGCGGGGGATCCCAATGCGCCGCCTGGCGTGCGGCGAGCCGCTGATTTTCGGCCTCGCGATAACAGACGAGATCGCTGCCCGCATATTTCACGACCTCGCGCGCAACGGGCAAAGGCGCCGAAGCGACGGCATCGAGCGCCCCATAAACGAGCCGCGTGAGCGGCATCCTGGCCGGATCGATTGAAACGTCGATCGCCCGCCATTCCGCCGCCAGAGCCTCGGCGAGCGCAAGGCTCGGCACGGCGAGCACATGCCGGGCCGGCGTGCGTGCGAGCTTGCCGTCAAGCGTGAGCGCGAAACCACCAAGGCGGGGCACGACGCCGACCTCCCGCCAGAAGCGCTTCGGCAGCACGCGCTTCGCGCCGCGTCGCACGGCCTCGCCAGGGTCGAGCGCGCCGGTCGACGGCCCGAGCAGGCTCTCCAGAAAATCCGTGCTTTCGCTTCTCGAACCCTTGCTCATCATTCCTCCGGCGCCTCGACGATCGGATCATAGCGAGCGGTATCGAAGCCGAGGAGGTTGAAGCTCTGCCTCATATGCGGCGGCAAGGGCGCGGAAACGTCGATGTCCTTGGCGCCGCGCGGATGCGGCACCACGATGCGCCGCGCCAGAAGATGCAGCCTGTTCTGCAGGCCGCCGGGGAATTCGAAGTTTTCGATGTCGAAGTATTTGGGGTCGCCGATGATCGGATGGCCCATATGGGCGGCATGCGCCCGAAGCTGATGCGTGCGTCCGGTGACCGGCTTCATCGACAGCCAGGCGAGCTTCTGGGCCGCCGTTTCGACGACCGCGTAATAGGTGACGGCATGCATCGCGCCTTCGTCGCCATGGGCGGCGATGCGCATGCGGCTGTCGCGTTCGCTCACCTCTTCCTTGGAGAGGAAGGTCGAGATCCTCCCATGCCGCACCCGAGGCACGCCGGCGACGAGAGCCCAATAGATCTTGCGCGCCGAACGCGAACGGAAAGTCTTCGCGAGCGCCGAGGCGGCAAAACGCGTCTTCGCCACGAGAAGACAGCCGGATGTGTCCTTATCGAGCCGGTGCACGAGGCGCGCTCTTTCGCCGTCGCGGCCGCGTATCGCCTCGAGCATGCCGTCCACATGACGCGTCGTGCCGGAACCGCCCTGCACCGCCAGCCCCATCGGCTTGTCGAGGACGAGCACATCGTCATCTTCGTAAAGTGTGATCCCTTCGAGGAAATGGCGCGTCTTCTCGGCCTCGCTCGATGGTCCATCCAGCCTCTTCGGTGCCTTGAGCGAGAGCGGCGGCACGCGCACCTTCTGCCCGGCAACCAACCTGTCCTTCGTCTCGACGCGGCGCCCGTCGACCCGCAATTCGCCCTTGCGCACGAGCCGTTGAATATGGCTGAAGGAGAGACCGGGATGGCGCGCCTCGAGAAAACGGTCGACGCGCATCCCCGATTCATCTTCGCTCACCACGAGGTTTTGCACGCCGAGCTTGTGCTCCATGACGTCGGCTTGTTGCGCTGCGAGGCTTTGCGCTCTCTCGCTCGGTTCACCGAAAGCCTTCTTTCGGAAGCTGCCGCCGGCCGATCCCGGCATGGGAGCGGCGCGAGCGCTAACGCGGGTTTTTGAGCCGCCCCGCGGCTCGCGCCGCCGATCTTGATGGGGGCGTCTCATGCGTTGCACCGCGGTTCGCGCAAGCTCGCGGCGATGGGGGAAAGGAAGAGCATGAGCTCGTCTAGCGCATTTTCGAGCGACGTTCGAGGATGAGCATTCCGTTCCAGGCAAGGCAAGTGGCGAGAGCGAGGATGAGCGCGGCGGGAGAGCCGAGCGCAACGACGCTCAAATGCAGCACGAGGAGCGAAAGCGCAAAACCGACCATGCCGGGTAGCGAATGGGCGAACACCACCGAGGTCGCCGCCCCGCCGATGCGCGGGTGAAGGATGACGGCAAGGCTCGTCAGCACGACCGGCATCAGCGCGGCGATGCCCGCGGCGCGCGGCCCGAGCACCTGCCCGACGACGAGAACGGTGATGACGATCGTCATGACGGCGACCACCCGGGCCGGCACATCCCACCAACGAGGTTTCGGCTTGTATGGCGTCGCGCCCTCTCGCGTGGCGTGCCGCAAAACGACGAAGCCGAGCGTGAAAGCGGCGGCGTTCATGACAAGGACGCCAGGAAGCGGCGGCCCCATTGTCGTGATCGCAATCGTGCACGCGATCCACAAAAGGTAGCAGGTGCCGAGGCTCACGACCGCGTTGTGATGCGGAGCAAGCCTCGCATAGAGCG
The DNA here is from genome assembly GCA_035949255.1 of Beijerinckiaceae bacterium. Classification (GTDB taxonomy): domain Bacteria; phylum Pseudomonadota; class Alphaproteobacteria; order Rhizobiales; family Beijerinckiaceae; genus GAS188. Next base: position 65,352 of record DASZIL010000042.1, read on the forward strand.
TGAGAAACAGGATCGTCGCGGCGTTGACGGAAAGGCTCGCAAGGCTGCTCTGCGCAATGAAGTCCGGCCCGTGCTCCAGCGCGAGGAAGACATAGGCCGGCCCCGCCGAAATCGGCAAAGTCGCGATCATCGCCCCGAGAAAAGGCCCCGAGCGTTCCACCAGGAAGGAAGCCGTGACGACAATGCCGGCGCTCGCCGCCAACTTGACCGCGAGCGTGAGCCAGAACCAATCGAGCAAGTGGCACTCCGAATCGTGACCGCGCGCTTCGTCTTACCGATTTGCAGGGTAGCGCGCAGCAGGCCTTGCTCGATTGTCGGCATCGAGCGACAGCGCAACGGCCCCGTGGCCGCACGGCGTGGACAATCGAGCGCTGGCCGGGATGGTCATTGCCCATCGAGAACGCTAACATGGGCGAGGGTTGCGATCTTCGCGTCTAATCCGGGGCTTTCGATTTCCGATCTCCTGCCACGTCGCGACGCCGCGTCGAAAAGGGCCGGGCGCCTGGGCTCGCTCGCGCGATCGGCCTCGAGGCTCGGCCTCGGGCGGGCCCTCGCCTTTGCCCTGATGATCGCGCTTGCAGCGCTGAGGATGATCGATCCGCCGCCGCTCGAGGAGTTGCGGTTGCGAACCTTCGACTTCTTCCAGCTTGCCGCGCCACGCGAAGCCTCGGCACACCCCGCGGTCATCGTCGACATCGACGAAGAAAGCCTGAAAGCCTTGGGGCAATGGCCGTGGCCGCGCACGGTGATCGCCGATCTGGTGGACAGGCTTGCGGGCCTCGGCGCCGCCGCCATCGGCTTCGACGTCATCTTCGCCGAGCCCGATCGCTATTCCCCCGGCTCCCTCATCGATCTCGTGCACGAACTCGACGAGCAGAGCCGCGAACGCATTCGCGCCTTGCCGAGCAACGATCAGATCCTGGCTGAGGCGTTTGGCCGCTCGCGTGTGGTGCTCGGCGAATCCGCCGTGACCGGGCCCGGCACGCAAGGCGGCCTTGCAAAACGCCAGATCGGCATCGCCAGCATGGGCGCCGATCCCGCGCCCTTCCTCGTCGCTTATCCAGGAATCCTTCGCAACATCGCAATCCTCGAGGACGCCGTCACGGCGACCGGAATGCTCACCATTCACCCCGAGCGCGACGGCATCGTCCGGCGGGTGCCGCTCGCCATACGGGCGCAAGGGCTGGTTCTGCCCTCGCTCAGCCTTGCGATGTTGCGCGCCGTGAGCGCGGCCGGCCAAGTCATCATCAGGGCCGACCCATCGGGAATCCAGAGCGTCGGGATTCGCGAATTGGAACTGCCGAGCGACCGCAACGGACAGCTCTGGGTCCATTTCGCCCGGCACGACAGCGCCCGTTATGTCTCGGCGGCGGATGTGCTCGCGGGGCGCGTTCCACGCGAGAAGATCGAACAGAAACTCGTGCTGATCGGCACCTCGGCAACCGGCCTCCTCGATCGGCAGACGACCCCGGTCGACCCCTCGATGCCGGGAGTCGAGGTGCACGCCCAGATTCTGGAGAACGCCCTTTCCGGCACCTGGATTTCCTACCCCGACTACGCAATGGCCGCCGAGCTCGCGGCAGCCTTGCTGGTATCCCTCGCGATCATCGCCATCGCGCCCGCGCTCGGCGCCGCGGCGATCGCGCTTCTCGGCATCGTCATCGCCGCGGCGCTCACCGGGACATCCTGGTATTTCTATACGCGACAGGGCCTACTTTTCGACTTCACGTACCCGCTCTCCTCGGCCCTCGCGGTCTATCTGGTGCTGGTGTTCACGAACTATCTGCGCGAGCAGGCGCAGCGGGCTCAGGTTCGTTCAGCTTTCGGCCAGTACCTCGCGCCCGATCTCGTGGAGCAGCTCGTGCGCAGGCCCGAGCGGCTCGTGCTCGGAGGCGAAGAGCGCGAGATGACCTTCATGTTCAGCGATGTACGCGGCTTCACGGCGATTTCGGAGAGCTACAAGCAGGATCCGCAAGGGCTGACATCGCTGATGAACCGGCTGCTGACGCCGCTCACCGGCGCCATCATCTTTCACAAGGGCACGATCGACAAATATATGGGCGATGCCGTGATGGCGTTCTGGAACGCCCCGCTCGCCGATGCGAACCATGCGAGGAACGCCTGTTTCGCGGCGCTCGAGATGCGCAAGCGGATCGCCGTCTTGAACGGCGAGCGCGAGCAGGAAGCGCGAGCCCGTGGCGAAAAATTCCTGCCGCTACGCATCGGCATCGGCGTCAACACGGGCACTTGCGTCGTGGGCAATATGGGATCGGATCTGCGCTTCAATTACACCGTCCTCGGCGACGCGGTGAATCTGACCTCGCGCATCGAAGGGCAAACGAAAAACTATGGCGTCACCATCATGGCGGGTGCGCGGACCATGATGGCGGCGGGTGACGATTTCGCGGCGATCGAGCTCGACGTCATCCGGGTGAAAGGAAAGTCGGAACCCGAGGTCGTGCACGGCCTTTTCGGTGCGTCCGATGTCGCGACGAGCCAGAGTTTTCGTGACCTTAGCCGGTCGCTGCGTCAAATGTTCACCTGCTACCGAGGGCAAGACTGGACAAAAGCGCTGGAGGCGCTCGATGCCTGCCGCGCCTTCGAGGCCGAATACGAGTTGACGACCCTCTTCGACCTCTACGCCTCCCGAATTGCAAATTTCATCGAGGCTCCGCCGCCGCCCGACTGGGACGGTGTCTACAGCTTCGAGACGAAATAGGAATGGATCGCCGTCGACCCTTTCCTCTCGCGTTTCGAAGCTTTGCTCTCTGAGTTGGCGCGGCCACCGCGCGATGGAGACTGGCACGCCACTTGATCAAACACTGGCCCCGGTACCGCCCAGGCTTAACTCATCGCCAGAAGGTGCAGGCACTTGGTTTCGCAGATTGAGAGAGCATCCCTCGTCGCGAGATAGCGGCGATGCTGCTCGGCGAGCTCCGCCGCCTTTGCCGCCAGCGGCTCATCGGCCAACATGCCGGCGATGAGCTCGGGCGAGACGCTCGCACCCGGCTCGTAGGTCTTGACGAGGTTTCCGACGCCCGCCGATCGCAGCGCCTCGCCATTGAGGTCCTGTTCGATCTGCGCGCTGAGCACGAGTTGAGGAACTCCCGCGACGAGCGCCTCGGAGGCGACGCCGCCTCCCCCGTTGTGGACGAGGAGGCGCGTCGCAGGCAGCACCTCGGCGAGCGGCGAGGCTTCGGGATCGATTTGCGCCCCCGCGCGACGCAGATCGCCGAGCTTGTCCACAGGCGCCCCCGGTGCGTGGATGCGAAGACGACGCGCAAACGGCTTGAGCGCGCCGAAAATGGACGGATGCGGCACGTAGCCCGCCGACAGATAGACGAAGACCGAATTTGCGCCCGACCTTGGCGCCGGCATTCGATCGAAGATCGGCCCGTCCAATTCCTGGATTCGCTGCGTGTCGTAGGGATCAAGCAAGGGGAAGCTCTGGACCAGGCAGGCGTCGCCCGAAAAGAGCTGAGGGAGGCGCTCGAGCATCGTCCAACCTCGCCGACAAACCGCGGAGTTGACGGTCGCGAGCGTGCGTTCCTCATCCCACATCGGTGGCGCCTGCCGATGCAGGAGAGGGAAGCGCGGCATCTCTTGCGGCGGCAAGGTATAACCATTGCCGATGAGCACGAGCGGAATGCGGCCTCGTGCCGCGAGCGCCGCGAGTGGGGCAAAATCGGCGATCACCAGATCGGGCCGCGCCGTCCTGAAAAGCTCGTCCCAGGCGCCGAGCAGCCGATCGACCGCGGCGCCATCGGCGAGGCCGGCGCCGGACAAGATGTCGTTGAGGGTCGCGGAGGAAAGAGCAAAGCGCTGCGCGGCGGGGCGCGAATGAAGCGGCCATCGGGGCGCGCCGACGATCTCGTCGACGGCATTCCCCAAAGGTCCCGCCGAGGACGGATCGTCGACCACCGCCATCGTGCGAACGCCGTGCGGCGCGAGGCGTTGCGCGATACGACGCATATTCATCAGATGGCCGAGGCCGCGACCGAGCTCCCAGGCGAACATGACGGTCTTCATCGTTGGGAACACCTCACATGCGGAAAATGCCGCTCGACCGCAAGCAAGACCCGGACGACACCGTCGATTTCTTCTTGAACCTGCGACGCTCGTATTGTGAATTGACGCGAACGAGGCTAACCGAGCTACCTGCGGGCCGAGATCGGTCTTGCTCTCTGTTAGCCTCCGACACTCATCTCATCATTTCGAGCGCGACGCCACAAGACGATGCAAGCTGGCTTGCCGGTCTCACACGAAGCCCCGAAGGGGCCATTGCCGCGCCAGGAAGTTCGCGCCTTCTGGACAGGCCCTCAACTCAGCCCTTATGAAGAGCTGTCGCTGCGAAGCCTGGTCGCGGGCGGTGCCCGCACCCTGCTCTATTCCACGAACATGGAGTTGCGCGTTCCCGATGGCGTCGAGCTTATCGACGCGCGCGAGATCCTTTCCGGGCAAGTGCATCGCTTCACCTTCGCCGATGGGGCGCGCTCGCCGGCGCTGCATTCGGACCTTTTTCGCTATTTGGCAATCCGACAATTCGGCGGCTGGTACGTCGATCTCGACATCATCCTCCTCGGCAAGGAATTGCCGCGCCAAAAGGCCTATCTCGCGCGCGAATCCGAGAATCTCGTCAACGGCGCGGTGATGACCTTTCCGCAAGGCTCGCCTTTCATCACCGCCGCGATCGAGGAGGCCTGGAAGCTTCTCCCCGAGGCCGGACCCGGAGCGCCCTTGAGCAAGCGCATATCGATCGGCCCCGAGCTCGTCACGCGGCTCGTGCGGGAGTACGCGCTCGATCATGTCGTGCGTCCGCGCTCGAGCGCTTACGAGATTGGATATGACGAAATTCCCGCGATGTTCGACCCGGCGCATCACGCGGAGCTCGAGGAGCGGACCGCGGACAGCGATTTCGTCCATCTTTGGAACGAAATCTGGGGTCGCGTCCGCCTTCCCAAGCATTACGGACCGCCGGAGGGGAGCTTTCTCGATGGCCTGTTCCGCCGGTTCGGGATGGGCTTTGCCGATGAGGCCCGCCTCTCGATCGAGACGATCACCGTCTGGTTCCGCGAGCGCAATCTGCTCGAGCAGCTTCGCTGGCGCTTGCGAACGGAGCTTCTTCCCGCCAACGCGATCGAGCAGGTGATCGAGCAGGAGCAAGGAGAGAGGCCGCGCCTCGTCCATTCGCTCTCTCGAGATCGATACGCGAGAAGCGTCAGAGCGGAACGCGCGCCGGCGGCTCCGCAGACGCTCCGGACCTTCTGGCATGGCGAGACGATCGGAATCTATCCGCTGCTTTGCCTGCGAAGCTTCGTCGATCGCGGCCACCGCATCGAGTTGTTCTCGTTCGAGACGAAGCTCGATCTTCCCGATTGGATCACCCTTAAGGACGCGGCTGAGATCGTGCCTCGGGAACGTGTGTTGCGCTACCTCCCCGAGCAAAGGCGATTTGCGGTTCACGCGGCCCTTTTTCGTCTCGCCTTGCTGCACCGCCTGGGCGGCTGGTGGATCGATCCCGACGTCGTTTTGCTCAGGGCAGAACTGCCCGCGACCGACCATTGGTTCAGCCGCGCTTTCGCCTCCAATATGGTTTCCACTGCCGCCCTCAAGCTTCCGGCGGCACATCCGGCTCTGACGGAGGCTCTCGTGCGCGCACCATCTTTCGAAGAGCAGATCGAGGACTGGGGCAAGGCCGGCGCTCTCCTTTTGACGAGCTTGCTGGCCGCGAACGGGTTGATGGGCTCTCGCCAATCCGATCATGAAACCTCTGCGCTCTCCTGGTCCGGGGTCTCGCGCCTCTTCGATCCATCGCAGGCCGACCTATTGGCCAAGGAGCTCGACGGCAGGCATTTTCTCGATCTTCATCAAGAGGCCTGGTTGCGCGCCGGCGTTCCCGGTTTTCTCGGCCCGCCGCGAGGGTCCTTTCTCGATCGGCTGTTCCAGCGGCACGAATTCGGCCTGACCTTCGCCGCCGAAATGGAGTTCGACGACGTCAAACGCTGGTTGGCCCATATGTACGATTCCATCCGCCTGCGAGAAGCCTCCGACGCCTGAAGGAACATCGTAGGCGCCGGGCGAAGAGCGATCCGCTCCGCGCCCCTCACGCTCCTTCAAACTCACGGCGCACCGCTTGGAAAACTTTGCGCCTTTCTCGTCTTGGGCTTGCCAAGAAGATCGCTTCGAAGATATGGCCTTGGGCAAGTCTATTTAGCGGGGCGAGCAAGGTCGGGGTTGGAGCAAGTGTATCTAATTAGTGTTTTTGCTGACGTCGCTAGAGCGACGTCAATGGTTGAGCGATTATTCTTGAGCCCTTGCCAAGTCCCCCTTGCCAAGTCCGGCTTCGGTCCCCTGCCCTACCTCACGCGCCCAAGGAAACTCTCGATTGAATGCGGATCTTCATGAGATCGGAGGCTCGCCTCCCAAGATTTTTCGCGGGGCGAGGCCGGCCAGGCCGCATCCTCGCCGGGGTTCTCGCGTTATGGCTCGCCAATGGTGGTGGAGCAAGCGCGCAGGATGCGGCGACCGAGCAGCAGCGACTTTACGACCAGATGGTCCGCCAACCCACGAACTATGATGCCACCTTTGCATTCGTGAAAGTCGCGACCGAGCGTGGCGATTACGAAGCCGCGATCGGTGCGTTGGAGCGCCTTCTCTTTTACAACCACGATCAGCCCCTGGTGAAATACGAGCTGGGCTCGCTTTATTTTCGACTCGGCTCCTACGCATTGGCCAAACGCTATTTTCTCGAAGCTCTCGCAACCCCTGATGTCGACGCGGCGACGAAGGCGCGAATCGAGGCCTCGCTTCAGATCGTGGATAAACAGTCGCAGCCGAGCCGATTCTCGGGTTTCGCCCAGACCGGCTTGCGATATCAGTCGAATGCGAGCTTCGCGCCTTCGAGCAACACCGTACGATTCAACGGAGCCGATTTCGGGCTGCCGCCCACGAACGGGGGTAAAAGCGACACGAATTGGTTCGGGTTGGTCGGGCTCAGCCATGATTACGATTTGCAGGACCAGAACGGCACGGTGCTCGAGACGCGCTTCATCGGATACCTCACGCAGCAGTTTCGCCTGCAGGATCTCGATGTCGGGCTTTTCGATGTGAGCTTCGGGCCGCGACTGTCTGTCGCCTCCGAATGGATTCCTGGAGCGACGATCAAGCCCTATGTGGTCGGCGGCAGCGCTTGGGTGGACGGCGCGCGATATCTTTCCTCCGGTGGCGCCGGGCTTTCGTTCGCCATCCCGACCCGTTGGGACGCGACGCTCGAGCCGAACGTCGAATGGCGGCGCGTGAACTACGTCACGGGCAACCCCGTTCTGGCGGAATTCAATTCGGGCGATTGGCTCACGGTCGCACTCGGATCCTCGTTGCCGATCAACGATCGGTTCAAGCTCGACGCTCGCGCCTACTATCGGCGCGGCGACTCCTCGATGAATTTTCAGTCCTTCAATCAATGGGCTATCGAAGGGGCGCTGTCCTACGAATTTGCCCCTCCGCTCGCCTCGATCCCGCAGAACTGGACGATTTCTCCCTTCGCGCGGCTGATCCGAACGAGCTTCGATGCGCCAAATCCCTTCATCGATCCAGCGACCACCAACGCGGTGAACGAATGGGTCGCCGGCATCACCTTGGACGCGCCGATAACCACAAGCTTCGGCATCGCCACGACGATTCAGTACGACCGCAGCTATTCGCCGCTTCCAAACTACCGCCAGAACAATCTCTCGATCCTGGCCGGGCCGACGGCAAGGTTCTAAAGATGGTGTCTCATGGACTGGCTTAAGCAAACGCGACTGACCCGGCTGCTGACGGCTCTGCTGTCGACGGTCGCGCCGCTGACGCATGCCGAGGCGCAGACCTTCGCGAAGGTCGGCGCAGTCAATCCGAACGCCATGGGCACCCCACCGGGGGGCGCCGACCGGACCTTGACGATCGGCTCCAGCATCGTCGTCAAGGAGCGCGTGCGAACCAACGATGCGGGCTCGACACAGCTTCTCTTTCCGGACCAGTCGACGTTGAATCTCGGCAGCAACAGCGACATGGTCATCGACGAATATTTCTACAATCCGGAAGCGAAGAGCGGCTCGATGGTGGCTTCGGCCACCAAGGGCGCCTTGCGCTATGTCGGTGGCCAGATCAGCCACACCTCGGGAGTGACGATCACCACGCCCTCGGCCGTGCTCGGCATCCGCGGCGGAATCGCGACGATCCTGCTGGCGCTGTCGGAAAGCATTGCGCAGCTCGATCCCAATCTCCGGGGGCGCGTGGGCAACGAGCTCGTCATCAACCACTTCGGCACGGTCACGATCAAGAACAATGTGAGCCAGGTCACGCTGAGGCCCGGCGAGGCCACGGCGATCGCCTCCGTCAATCAGCCGATCGCCTTGCCTTTCAAGGTGACGGATGCGAGCCTGCAGCAGATCCTGCGCACGCAAACCAGCCGTTCCGGACAAAGCGGCGGTTTCGGTGGCCGAGGCAGTGCGCCGCCCGGCCTCGTCATTCCCTCGCCGCCGGGGTTCGGCACGGCCAATCTCGCAAACCCCGCCCGCCCGCCCGGGACCGATCCGCTCGGATACACCTCCGTGTTCAGCGCCGGGGCCGGCGTATCAAGGAACAAATTTCAGACCAACCAGGTGCAAAGCGTCGTTCCGCAAGCGCAAAGCGCTATGAAAGCGAAAACCACGAGTCCGCCATCCTATCCTTAGCGCCGGGCGCGTTCGGGCTCGTCTAGCGCCGGGCGCGTTCAAATCGAGGGAGCGAATGAAGTTGCCCCAAAAATGGATCCCATTTTTCCGGGTCATGCTCAGGGCGTCAGGACCGCGCGCCCTACGAGCTTGCCCTTGCGCAGATCCTCGAGCGTCGAGTTGGCTTCCTCGAGAGCTCGTCGCGTCACCGGGATGGGCTTCATTTTCTTCGCGCGCACAAGGTCGAGGAGCTCCTGCGTCTCCTTGAGGTTGCCGACATAGCTACCCTGGATGGTGATCGCCTTGATCGGAATGAGCGGCAAGGCCCAAGGCGCTCCGCCGCCGTAAAGCCCGACCATGACGAGCTTGCCGCCGCGCGTGAGACAATCGAAGCCGAGCTGCGCCGTCTGCGCGTTGCCCACGAGATCGATCGCCGCCCGCAATGGCCGCCCCGCTTTTTCCGCGATCTGGCGAGCCGCGTCCGGCGCGGAGCCGTCAATCGCGGTGAGCGCGCCCGCGTTCATCGCCGCTTCGCGCTTCTTCTCGTCGAGATCGATGATGATCGCGCCCTTGCCTCCCATGGCCTTGAGCAAGGACAGCGCCATGAGGCCAAGGCCGCCGGCGCCGAAGATCAGGATCGGCTCGCCAAGGGCGAACTCGACCTTCTTCAGCGCGCTATAGGTGGTGACGCCGGAGCACGCATAGGGAGCGGCCGTGACCGGATCGAGGCCGGCAAGGTCGAGGAGATAGCGCGGATGCGGCACGAGGATATGGTCGGCGTAGCCGCCATCGCAATGGACGCCGAGACAGCGCGGCTTGAGGCACAGGTTTTCGTCCCCGGCGCGGCACACCTCGCAAACGCCGCAACCGATCCAAGGGTAGATGAGACGCGTCTCGCCAACCGCCATGCCTTGCGCCTGGGGGCCAAGGGCGAGCACTTCACCCACCGTCTCGTGCCCCATGGCAAGCGGCAGCGCCACGCCCCGGTCCTTCAGCGAGAGCTGCCCCCGTCCATGGCCGAGCTGATAGCCGCCCTCCCAGATATGCAGATCGCTGTGGCAAACACCGGCCGCCCTCACCTTCAGGAGGACCTCTGTGCCGGATGGCTCAGGCGTCGGCGCATCGATCCTCGTGAGCGGCGCCGAAAATTCGGTGACCTTGAAGCTCCTCATCCCTTCCTCCCGCAAGACGGCCCGCAAGAGACATCATGCCGCGCTGGAAGACGCAAGGGGCGGATCGAAGGGCCGCGCCAAGGCCTCAGACCATCATCTCGACTGCGCACTCACCCAGCCTGTGTGATCACCTTTACCAAACAGGTCACTTGGACGGATCACTGGACAGATCATTTGGCGAACGGCCGATCGTGCGGCCCGGTGACGGCTCGGAAGCCCGTGGCGCTGCGCTTCGCCTCGCGGGGCACGCCGAGAATGTTGATGGATACAATGCCTTTGAACACATTCGCGGTTTGGCCAAAGAAATTCTTGGGGTTGAACAGGAAAGGGAGATGCCAGAAGAGTTCATAGTCGAGCGAAAGCAGCCGCTCGATGAGGGGTGCCGAATTCTCCTCACGATCGTTCTCGACATAGAGCACCGGGCGAAACCGCGTGATCGTCGAGGTGGCCCCGGCGAGCACCTCCCCTTCCATGCCCTCGACATCGATCTTCAGAAGATCGCATCGCGCGAGCCCGAGCATGTCGACCGGAATGATCTCCACCGGCTCCGAAGGCCCGCCCATTCCAAGCGAGATGCCGCCGAAATTATTGGCCGCCGCGTAATCGAGGACGGGCACTTGCGCGATGCCCCGCTCGCGCCCGGCGCCCGCGAGGAGCGCGCGTGTATTGGTGACCCCATTGAGCGCGAGGTTGGCGCATAGCATCTGGTGGATCACCCGTTGCGGCTCGTAGGCAATGACGACGCCGCTCGGGCCGACCGCGGCCGCGAAATAAAGGGTGTGGGCCCCGATGTTGGCGCCGATGTCGAGCACCACCGCCCCCGGCTGCATAAGCTGGCGGAAGAGATCGACCTCGCCTTCGGAGAATTCTCCGTACAAATCGAAGGAACGCCCGACATAAGCGTCCTTCGGATGGTAGAGCATCAGGCCGTAACGTGTAGCCTTGAGCCGCACCTCGCGATTGTCGAGAAGGGCCGCACCCAATCGCGTCTTCACATCGTTCAAGAAATTTCCCCCGCGCGGGGTTGAGCCAAGAACCGTATAGAGCCCATCTCGACTTTGGCAATCCCGGCCCGCTCACCTCAGGCGAAGCAGTACACCGATCACATACCGACGTCTCGCCTTTTCAGGGCGGTGCCGTGATCAATCCGGAAGCGGCCAGTCCTGAGGGCCGGTGACGCCGCGCAACCCCGAGACATCGTTCTTCCACTCGCGCGGCAAGCACAACATGTTGATGGACAACAACCCGCCGAAGGCATTAGCCCGCTGACGAAAGAAATTTTCCGGATTGAAATAGGGAGGCAGGTGCCAGAAAAGCTCATACTCGAGTGAAAAAAGCTGCTCGATCAGCGCCGCTGATTTTTCGCGCCGATCATTCTCGATATAGAGCGGGGGGCGGAGCCGAGCGATTGTCGAGGTCGCGCCGGCCACCACCTCGCCTTCCATGCCCTCGACGTCGATCTTCATGAAATGGCATCTCTCGAGCTCCAACGCGTCGACGGGAATGACGTCGACCCGCTCCGAAGCACCATCCGTGCCGAGCGATATGCGGCCGAAATTATTGTGCTTGCCGTAATCGAGGATGGGCACGCGGGTGATGCCGCGTTCGCGGCCCGCTCCCGCATGGAGCGTCTGGACATTCGTGACGCTGTTGAGCGCGAGATTTGCGCAGAGCATCTGATGGATCACGCGCTGGGGCTCATAGGCGACGACGCGACCGCGCTGGCCAACCGCGCTAGCAAAATAAAGCGTGTGGGCGCCGATATTGGCGCCGATATCGAGCACCACCATCCCCGGCCGCAAGAGTTGGCGAAAGAGGTCGACCTCGCCCTCGGAGAATTCGCCGTAAAGATCGAAGGAACGCCCGATGATGGAGTCATTCGAATTGTAGAGCATGAGCCCATAACGTGTCGCCTTGAGCCTCACCTCGCGAATGTCGAGGATGGTCGCGCCAAACCCCGTCTTCATGTCGTTCAAAGGAAACGCCCCATCGCTTGGGAATGAGCCGGTGAACCTATAGAAGCGGGCGCGGCCTTGGCAATGTCGACCGGCTCGGCGGCGTCCCATCGTTCCTCTAACTTGCCATGGTGGCTCTCCCGCGTCGCTCGCCCGACCCGGAAAAACTCAAGGGTCGATTTCGCCCGCTCTTGATGCTAAAGGGCCAAACCTCAATCTCATCGCCTCTCGGCAGATAACGAGCTCCTTCAGTGACGGACGACATCGCGGCCTCTGTGAGCCGCAGGCGAACCTTTGCCATCATCTCGCACCCTGACGCGGGCAAGACCACCTTGACCGAGAAGCTTCTCTTGTTCGGCGGCGCGATCCAGCTCGCGGGCGAGGTGAAGGCGAAGCGCAACCGGATCCAGACCCGCTCCGATTGGATGGGCATCGAGCGCGAGCGCGGCATCTCGGTCGTGACCTCCGTGATGACCTTCGAATACGGCGGCTGCGTCTTCAATCTTCTCGACACGCCGGGCCATGAGGATTTTTCGGAGGACACCTACCGCACGCTCACCGCGGTCGATTCGGCCGTCATGGTGATCGATGCGGCGCGCGGCATCGAGGCGCGCACGCGCAAGCTCTTCGAGGTCTGCCGGCTTCGCGACATTCCGATCGTCACCTTCATCAACAAGATGGACCGGGAAAGCCGCGACCCTTTCGACCTCCTCGACGAGATCGAGAAAACGCTCGCGCTCGATGTCGCGCCGGTGAATTGGCCGATCGGTCGCGGCAAGTCGTTCTCGGGCACCTATGATCTGCGAAAGAACGCGGTGAGGCGTCTCGACGCCGAAGGGATTTCCCTCCCGGTGTCGGGGCCGGAGGATCCGGCGATCTCTCACCTCATGGCGGCCGATGAAATCGATCCCTGGCGCGAAGAGCTTTCGCTCGCGCGAGAGGCGCTGAAGCCCTTCGACCTTCAAGCGTTCCACGAGGGCCATTTGACCCCGGTGCTTTTCGGCAGCGCGCTTCGCAATTTCGGCGTGCGCGATCTCATCGATGCCTTGGTCGAATTCGCGCAGACGCCGCGCGGGCAGAGCGCCAACAGGCGCGTCGTCGCGCCGGACGAAGCGAAGATGACGGGCTTCGTCTTCAAAATCCAGGCGAATATGGATCCGAACCACCGTGACCGCATCGCCTTCCTGCGCGTCTGCTCCGGGCGCCTCGCGCGCGGCATGAAAGCCAAGCTCGTGCGCACCGGCCGCCCGATCAGCCTCTCGGCCCCGCAATTCTTCTTCGCGCAGGATCGCGCCATCGCGGATGAGGCATACGCCGGCGACATCGTCGGCATTCCCAATCACGGCACGCTGCGCATCGGCGACACGCTGACCGAAGGCGAGGAGATCGCCTTTCAGGGCGTGCCGAGCTTCGCGCCCGAGATCTTGCGCCGCATCAAGCTTCAGGACGCGATGAAGGGCAAGAAGCTGCGCGAAGCACTGCGGCAGATGGCGGAGGAAGGTGTGGTGCAGCTCTTCCTTCCTTACGACGGCTCGGCGGCGATCGTGGGTGTCGTCGGCGCCTTGCAGCTCGACGTGCTCGTCGAGCGCATGCGCGGCGAATACGGCTTGCCGATCGCTTACGAGGAAACGCGCTTTTCGCTCTGCCGCTGGATCGATGACAATCCCGAGCTCGAACGTTTCGCCGAAGCGCACGCCTCGTCGATGGCGCGCGATCTCGACGGCGCGCCCGTCTTCATGGCGGCGTCGACCTTCGATCTCACCTATCAGATGGATCGCTGGCCCTCGATCCGCTTCCGCGAGATCAAGGCGTATCAGGCTACGGTGCCGCAAGCGGCGTGAGATCGCTCACCTCTCCCGCAGGGAGAGGTCGGCTCCGAGCCGGAGGCGAGGAGCGGGTGAGGTTTTCAACCCCTTCGTCACCTCGTCGCGAAGGTCGGTGGCACCATCTGATCGACCGCGCGCTTTGCCCAATCGAGGCTTGGCGCCTGCGCCACGATGCGCTTTTGCGCCTCCTCAAGGGCAGCGCAGGCGCCCACATAATCGATGGTCAAAACCTTGCCGTTCTCGACTACCTTGCGGCCATCGACATAGACGGAGCGAATGGCGCGATCATCGGCCGCGAAGATCAGCGTGCGGATCGCGTCATGGGCGGGGCGCATGGCCGGATGCTTGAGATCGACGAGCACGAGATCGGCGCGGCAGCCGGACGCGAGGCGTCCGATGTCGTCGCGCCTCAAGGCGCGGGCGCCAGCGACGGTCGCCGCGTTGAAGATATCGGTCGCGCGGGCGGCGCGGGGAGAGCCGCCCTGAAGGCGCGCCACATAAGCCGCAAGCCGAAGCTCCGAGAGCATGTTGTGCGGATAGGTGTCGGTGCCGATGCCGACTGAGACGCCGCGCCGCAGATAACGGCCGAGATCGCGCATCGCGATGCCGCGGCGCGCGAACACCGTTGGACAATGCGCCACCATCGTGCCGGTCTCTGCGAGGCGCCCAAGGTCGCTCTCGGTCGACCAGCGGGTCGAGGGGTGGTCGTCGAGGAAGATGGCGTGGCCGACGATCGAGCGCTCCGAAAGCACGCCGAGCCGATCGAGCCAGCCGATCGGCGTGAGCCCATGACGGCGCGTGATCTCATGCACCTCGACGACGGATTGCGCCGCATGCGTCTGCCAGGGAAGGTCGCGGCGCCTGGCTTCCGCGAAGCTCTCCCGCATGAGGCCCTCGGAGCAAGTGTCGATCTGGGCCGGGATCACCATGCCGGAAAGACGACCGCTCGGATGGGCGATGGCCTTCTCGATGAGAAGAAGCGCCTCGGCCATCGCCTTCTCGCCCGCGGGCTCGTCCCAATCATATTCGACGACATGGCCGTTTCGGGTGCGCCAGCTCGCCGAGCGGAACATCGGCGCAAGGCAGACGCGCAAGCCGCTTTCGGCCGCAAGATCGATCCAGCCGTCATGCGGCATCGAGAGATCCGCGACCGTGGTGACGCCCGAAAGCAGCATCTCGGCAAAGGCGACGCGGGTGCAGGCGGGCTTTGCCTGAGGGTCGGCACGGAAGATCGGCATGAACTCGTAAAGCGAGGAGTTGTAGAGGCCGGGGCTTCCCAATTCCTCATTGAGCCCGCGATACATCGGCTCGGTCGAAGGGTGCGAATGGATATCGACGAGCCCCGGCATCACCATGAGGCCGCGCCCGTCGATCACCACCTCCGCCGCGCCGTCATAGCCGCGTCCGACGAATTTGAGCTTGCCCTCGGCAAACGCCACGTCCGCATCGGTGAGATAGACATGCGCGCGTTCCGCGTCGTCCCAGGCGACAACCCGATCGGCGCGCCTAATGAGCGTCGTTCCGGACGCCCTCCCCATTGCATCCCGCCCCTTCACGTCGCCTCTCCTAGCCTTGAGTTCAAAGGATAGAGGGGATGGAAGTGTGACGTTCGCCAAGCCTCGCGGCTGAGCGAACCCAGTGTCACCATCCGTCCGGCTCCTTGTCACCCATCCAAACGCTGGGCGCTTGCCTCGCAACTCGCGAAATGCTCCGCGATTTGGCATCCGGTCGCGATCCAGACATCGCCGACGCCGAGCGCATATTCGAGGAATTCGCGCAAGAGGCGAAAGCGCATCGGACGGCCGCTCACCTGCGGGTGAAGAACGGTCGTCACCATCGCGCCCCAGTCCCTCACCTCGTCGAGCTCGTCCTTCCACATCGAGAGGACATGCTCGCGCGGCAATATCGTGCGCGGCGAAAAGCGGGCGCTCAAGCCGTGCATCCAATCGTCGTAGCTCGAGGTGACGGGGAGCTCGATGACGCCCGCGCTGCCGTCGGCGAGCACATGGCGATAAGGACGCACGTCGTCGCGCCAGGAGGAGGAATACAGCATCCCGTGCCGCTTGAGGCTCGCACGAAGCTCCTCGCAGCTCTCGCCGAAGGGGGCCCGATAGCCGACCGGGACGATGCCGAGCCGGCGCTTCAAGGTCGCAAAGCCGCGCTCGAGCTCGTCTTGGATGAAGGGATCGCCAGGGTCGGGCAAGAGATGGTGGAAGCCGTGATGGCCGATCTCATGACCTTCCTTCAAGATGGCCTCGGCCATTGCCGGATGCGCCTCGACCGACCAGCCGGTGATGAAGAACGTTGCCTTGAGGCCGAGATCCCGCAAAAGCTCGAGCAGCTTCGGCGTCCCGACGCGCGCCTCGTATCCGCCAAAGGACATGGTGACGAGGCGCTCCGCATGCGCCGGGTCCTTGCTGGTCCAGGCGCTCTCGGCGTCGACGTCGAAGGAAAGGAACATTGCGGCGCGACAGCCGTCGCGGCACCAAGGATACAGCGGCGCGGGAGGGGCCTTGTTCGCCGGCGCGAGCGGCACGCTCTCCCAGCTTTTAGTTTCCGGCATTGATCGTCACCTCCTCGACCGCGTCGGCGGAAAGCCCCCATTTGTCGAGGATCTTCTTGTAGCTGCCGTCCGCGACGAGCTGGCGAAGCGCCTCGGCAAGGGCTTGCTGCAATTCGGTCGCGCTCTTGGCGACGCCGATGCCGGTGAGCTGGCTCGAGATGCGCTCGCCGACCACCGCATAGGTGTCGGGCTCGAGCTTCATCACATAGGGCAAGGTCTCATTGCCCTGCATCGCCGCATCGACGCGGCCCTGCTTCAATTGCGTGCGTGCGTCGGGCGAACCTTCCGTGCCGACGACGTTGATGGCCGGCTTCCCCGCCGTCTTGCAATGCTGCTCGCTCCATTCGGTGATCTCGCCCGGGAACGAGGTGCGCCGGCTGGTGCCAACCGATTTGCCGCAAAGCGCGAGCATGTCGGGAAACTCCTTGGCGCGCGCGGCCTGAACGAAGAACTGCGGGCCCGATCTCAGATAATCGACGAAGCTCACCTTGTCGTGGCGGCTCGCGAGATCGGTCATGCCTGAGAGGATCACATCGACGCGTCCGGTGTCGACGGCCGAGATCATCTGCTCGAAGCTCGTCTCCTGCCAATCCATCTTGAGGCCGAGCTTTGCCGCGATGGCGTTGCCGAGATCGACATCGAGGCCGGATAACTCATTGGTGGCGGGATCGCGCAAATCGAGCGGCGGATAATTCGGCACGATGGCGGCGATGAGCGTGCCGCGCGCCTTGATCGCGGAAGGCAGCTCGGCCGCGCCGACCGACGGCCCGCGCGGAAAGATCACGGCGGCCGTGAGCATAAAGGTCGCAAGCACGAGTTTCTTCATCAGGAGCCTCCGGGTTTCGTTCTTCACCTGGCGAACCGTTCATCTTCGGTTTCCGCGGGCGCGGCAAGCGATAAAATGAACGCTATGCCGCCCAGCCATCATGCCAAAACCGCGGCGAGGAAGGCCTTTGTGCGCGCTTCGCGCGGCGAATTCAGGACTTGCGCCGCAGCGCCCGATTCGACGATGCGGCCGTGGTCCATGAAGACGACGCGGTTCGCCACCTCGCGCGCAAAGCCGAGTTCATGCGTCACCACGATCATCGTCATGCCGCTCAGTGCAAGCTCCTTCATCACGGCGAGCACCTCGCCGACGAGCTCGGGATCGAGCGCGCTCGTCGGCTCGTCGAAGAGCATGAGCTTCGGGCGCATGGCGAGAGCGCGCGCGATCGCGACGCGCTGCTGCTGGCCACCCGAAAGATCGGCCGGGAAGGCATCGGCCTTCCCCGAAAGGCCGACGCGCGCCAAGAGCTCGCGAGCCTCGCGCATGGCCTCGCCCCGGTCACGCCGCAGGACCTGCACCGGTCCCTCGATCAGGTTTTCGAGCGCCGTCATATGCGGAAAGAGGTTGAAGCGCTGGAACACCATGCCGGTCTTCAAGCGCTGGCGGGCGATCTCATGCTCGGCGAGCGGATAAAGCCGGTCCTTGACGCGGCGATAGCCGATGAGGTCGCCATCGACGAAGATCGCACCGGAATCGATCTCGACGAGCTGGTTGATGCAGCGAAGCAAGGTCGTCTTGCCGGAGCCGGAGGCGCCGATGATGCAGAGTACCTCTCTGGCCGCCACGTCGAGCGAGACGCCAGCAAGTGCCTCGAAGGCGCCGAAGCTCTTGCGCACGTCCCGGATCGAGACGAGAGGCGTATCCATCTCCTCTTCATCTCCTCTTGGCCGCGCCCCGGGCGAAGCGGCGCTCGAGCAGCATCTGCAAAGGGGTGAGGACGGAGACGATGACGAGGTACCAAAGGCCCGCGACGATCAGGAGCTCGATGACGCGAGAGTTGGCGTAATAAATATTTTCGGCGTTGTGCAAGACTTCGGCGTATTGGATCACGCTCGCGAGCGATGTGAGCTTGATCATGCCGATGAATTCATTGCCGAGCGGCGGGAGGATGACGCGCATCGCTTGGGGTAGGATGATGCGCTTGAGCGAGCGCAAGCGCGTCATGCCGATCGCCTGCGCCGCCTCATATTGCCCGGCATCGACCGAAATGAGCCCGGCGCGTACCACCTCGGAGGTGTAGGCGCCCTGGTTGATGCCGAGGCCGAGAAGCGCCGCTGCGAAAGGCGTCATCACATCGACCGTGCGGGCCTCGAAGAGGCCGGGCACGCCCATCACCGGAAAGACAAGCGCGAGATTGAACCAGAGCAGCAATTGCAGGATGACCGGCGTGCCGCGGAAAAGCCAGGCATAGCCGATCGAGACGCCGCGCAGCACGGGATTGTCCGACATGCGCATGATGGCGAAGAGAACGCCGAGCACGATGCCGAGCGCCATCGCCAGGACCGACATGACGACCGTGTTCGCGACGCCGCTGAGGATCGCCGGCACGGCGAAGAAGCGAAGGACGTAAGCCCATTCGATCTGACCTTGCGCGAAGGCGCGGCCGATGAGCGCCAAGACGGCAATGATGGCACCCGCGGCGAACCAACGGCCGAGATGCCAACGCCTGACGATCCGCAGCCGCGAAATATCGGGCAGCGGAAAATCGGCCGCGGTGTCGGCATGTTGCGAGCGCGATGCCATCAGCGAGGGTCGATCATCGGCGGTGGCTCCGAAAGCGAAGGCTCCCGATAGGTGCCACCCTTGCGCCTCGCCCGCAAGCGGTGGCCAGTTCGTCTTTTCGGCCCTCTTGAAACGAGCGGAATTTTCCGCGAGCCTACTCCGGGCGAATGCGAAATGAGGGGCAAATTGTCAGAGCCACGTGCCACACCGCTCGATCCGCCTTGCGACGCGACCGGCGCCGAGCCCTTAGGTCTCCACCTCTTGATCGAAGCCGAGAGCCCGGCTTTCGGCCACCTCCGCTCCCCGGTGATGTCATGAGGATGCCCGAGCAGGAAGGCCCTCTTGCGAGAGGAGACCTCACGATCCTCGTGCTTGGCGGATATGGAACGTTCGGCGGCCGCATCATCGCCTTGTTGGAGAACGACCCTCACCTCGTCTTGATCGTCGCGGGCCGCTCGCTTGAAAAGGCGCGTCGATTTTGCGAAGCGCGCTCAACCGCCAAGGCAAGGCTGCAACCGGCGGCCTTCGACCGCGATGGTGACGTCGAGGCCAAGCTCGCTTCGCTTCGCCCCCAAATTCTCGTCGATGCGAGTGGTCCCTTTCAGTCCTATGGAGCACGGCCCTATCGCGTCGTCGAGGCCTGCATCGCTGAACGCGTCAACTATCTCGACTTGGCGGACGGCTCGGAATTCGTCGCCGCAATTCCTGCGTTCGATGAGAGAGCGATCGCGGCCGGATGCTTCGTGCTCTCCGGCGTTTCGAGCTTCCCCGTGCTCACCGCGGCGGTCGCTCGCAGCTTGTCCTCGGATATGACGCGGGTGGACACGATCCGCGGCGGCATCGCGCCCTCTCCTTACGCCGGCATCGGCGAGAATGTGATGCGCGCCATCGCGGGATATGCGGGCCAGGCCGTGCGGCTCAAGCGAGACGGCAAGCTCGCGACCGGCCGTCCCTTGCTCGAGCACATGCGCTTCACCATCGCGCCACCGGGCCGTTTGCCTCTACGCAACAGGCTTTTCTCGCTCGTCGACGTCCCGGACCTTATCGCGCTCGCGACGTTATGGCCTGAAGCCAAGACCATCTGGATGGGCGCCGGACCCGTTCCCGAGATCCTGCATCGCGCCTTGGTCGCCTTCGCCTGGCTCGTTCGATTGGGGCTTATTCGGACGTTGTCGCCCTTGGCGCCGATCATGCATTTCGTTTCGCATCATTTGCGCTGGGGCGAGCATCGGGGCGGCATGTTCGTGGAGGTGGAAGGCGCCAGCGCATCCGGTTCAAGGGTGCGCCGCTCATGGCATCTTCTCGCCGAGGGCGATGATGGCCCCTTCATCCCCTCGATGGCGGTGGAGGCCGTTGTGCGCGCCATCCGGCATGGGCGCGCGCCGGCGCCGGGTGCGCGCGCGGCAGTGCACGATATCGAGCTTGGCCAATATGAGGAACTCTTCGCCAAGCGCCAAATCACCACCGGAGTGCGTGAGGAGATCGCGAAAGACCAGCCGCTCTACCGCCGCATCCTCGGCAACGCTTGGGACGAACTGCCCTCCGAGATTCGCGACATGCACGCAGGAGGAGGCATTTCCTGGGCGCGAGGGCGCGCGAAAGTCGAGCGCGGCAACGGCCTCCTGGCAAGGCTCGTCGCCTCGGTGATCGGCTTTCCCGAAGCAGCCGAAGACGTAAACGTCAGCGTGAAATTCGAGGCCGAGAACGGCAAGGAAAGCTGGACGCGGAGCTTCGATGAGCAATCCTTCTCCAGCCGGCAATTCGCGGGTCGGAACCGATCATCGAGACTACTTTGCGAACGCTTCGGCCCCCTGACCTTCGCCATGGCGCTGGTCGTCGACGAGGACCGGTTGAGGCTCGTCTTGCGGCGCTGGAGCGTGTTCGCAATCCCCCTCCCCCTTTGGCTTTGCCCTTGTTCGAACGCATATGAGAGCGTCGAGAACGGACGATTTCGCTTCCATGTGGAGATCGGACATCCGCTCACCGGCTTGATCGTCCGATACCAAGGGTGGCTGGTGCCATCTTTGAACATCGCGCAACGCGAGCCTGCCGTGAAAGCCCCTGCGCAATCGTCATGAGCCGCCGTGGGCCGACATCACTCGCCGGACGCCATGCCCGGTGAGGTGAAGGTCACATCGCACGTTGGCGGGGCACGGCCGCGGCCTCGAATGGCGAGGGATCGTCCCGTGCCGCCACCCGCGAAGGTTCGAGCAGCGCCGAGAGCTCGTCCAAGGGCAACGCCGGACTGAGCGCGAAGCCTTGCGCCATCGTCGCGCCGTTCTCGGCGACGAAATCGAGATCTTCCAGGCATTCGACGCCTTCCGCCACGGTCTCGAAGCCGAGCTCCTTCGCAAGCCTGATTGCGATGCGCACGATCGACTGTTTTTCGATGTCGCGAGCGACGCCCGAGACGAGCGAGCGGTCGAGCTTCAGCGTGTCGAAGGGCAAGCGCGCCATGGTCGCGAGATTCGAGTAACCGGCACCGAAATCGTCGATGGCAAAGCGGATCCCCAATTGCCGCAGCAGGCTGATGCGCTCGCAGACGCGATCCGGATCGCGCATCGCGACCGATTCGGTGATTTCGAGTTCGAGGCGCGCGGGCGGAAATTGCGCCTTGCGAACGGCGTGCACCACCGCCTTGATGAATTGCGGATCCTCGATGTCGGCAGCCGTGACATTGACGGCGAGCACGATGTCCGGATGCCGGCGGATCAAATCGCCGACCTCCTGCAAAGCGCGCTTGAGCACGAAGCGGTCAATTTCGGCGATCAAGCCGATCTCTTCGGCAAGCTTGATGAAATCCCCCGTACGCATTTCCCCGGAATTCGGATGTGACCAGCGCGCCAGCGCCTCCACGCCGCGAATCCGGCCATCGGCACAGGACATTTTCGGCTGGTATTGGACAGTCAGTTGTTCATTGCGTACCGCCAAGGTGAGGTCGTTCTCGAGCGCGTGCCTCTCCCTTGCGGCCTGGGCAAGCTCCGGCACGAAGAAGGCGTAGGTGTTTCGCCCTGAGCTTTTCGCTGCGTACATGGCAAGGTCCGCCTTGACCAGGAGGTCCTCGTAGCTGGTGCCGTCATCGGGATAGAGCGCGATGCCGATGCTGGCGCCGACATTGGCGTTGTCGCCGTCGAAGCTGAACGGCGCGCGCAAGCACTCGATCATCGCGCGCGCCACCTGGCTCACCGCCTCACCCGTCTCGATCCCGGGCAGGACAGCCGCGAACTCATCCCCGCCGAGGCGGCCCAGAAGCCCTTTGGCGCCGGAACAAGTCGCCTCCTTCAACAAGCTGTCCAGCCTTTCGGCGACCTTGCGCAAGAGCGCGTCGCCCGCCTTATGGCCGAAGGTGTCATTGATGGATTTGAAGCCGTCGAGATCGAGGAACATCAAGGCGCCACGCTTGGCCGAGGCGATCAGCGTGGGAGCGTCGCGGCTGAGCTTCTCCCGGTTGGGAAGCTGGCTGACCGTGTCGTAGAAGGCGAGCTGACGTATCTTGCCTGTGCTGGCGCGCAAATTGGCCAGCATCCGCTCGAAGGCTGCCCCGAGGCTTCGCACTTCACCCACGCCCATGGCGCGAAACGGCACCTCGAGATTGCCGCTCGCGATCTCCTGGGCCGCAGTGGCCAGTGTGGAGAGGCCCTTCGTCGTATGGCGCACCACGAGGAGGAGCGAGATGACGAGAGCGCTGAGCGCGAGCGCGGCGCTCACCAGGAATTGCCGCATCAGGGTGCGTGTCTCGCTGGCGCCGATGCGAACCATTTGGTCACGCGTGGTGCTGATCACCGCCGCATGGGTAAAGGTGCAGACTTTGCTCGCTGCTTGGTAATC
This sequence comes from Beijerinckiaceae bacterium, assembly GCA_035949255.1. Taxonomy (GTDB): domain Bacteria; phylum Pseudomonadota; class Alphaproteobacteria; order Rhizobiales; family Beijerinckiaceae; genus GAS188. The sequence continues at coordinate 87,934 of DASZIL010000042.1, forward strand.
GACACAGCGCGCGACATATTTCCCGTCATCGGAGCGGATAAGACCCGCGCCCTGCGGCAGCAGGCCTCGGAAGGTGACGCCATGCGGGCCCGCGGAAGAGAGGACCTCTCCGCCTTGCACGATCACGACGCCGGCATCGGCGAGAGAGGTGAATTTCTCAAGGGTAAGCTCGCTTTTGTTGAGCGGCCTGATGGCGACGAGCGCGCCGACGAGATCGCCGAAATCGTCGAAAACCGGCTCGGCCGCGATATGGGCGAGCGTGAGGCGGACCGGCAACCTGAGCGCGCGCATGAGGCTGGGCTCGAGCTCGAGCGTATCCTCATGGCCGCGCGGATGGGCGCGGTCGTTGTCCTGCAACAGAGGCCGCAAATCGGCGGCGATCTCGGTGCGCTGGAGCGTGACATTGAGCGCGAGAAGATCGAGTGGCGCGTTGGCGCCGAGAACGCGGCCCTGATCGTCGAAGGCTATCAACCTTTCAAAGCCAGCGGTCTTGGCGACCACGGCCAGCAATTCGCGGATGGTGACGTCGTTGGCGGAGCCGACGGCTTTGGCGACATCGCCTCGTTGCGCAAGCTGGCGCAGACCCGTCGCAGTCGCCGCGCCCAGTTCCTCGAGACGGGCGCGCGCGAGATAGGCTTCCCCATCCAACCGATGAGCAAGCTGTTCCTCGGACAATTGACCGAGTGCGTCCGCCTGTTGCCCGAGTTGCTCCTTCAGACGCAGGGCCGTGAGACCTCCGATCATGCCGAAGCCGAGCACGCCCGTGCTCAACACGACGAGGACGAGGCGCATGGCGATCGAAGAGAAGGGTCGGGCGGCAATGAATTGCCTGACCCAACGCGGTCCTTCCCGAATGAATTTCGGAGAATTGATGCCTGTATCGGCCATTGTCACCATCGAACCGAATCCTCGGCCCCGCGGAAATTCAGTCGATGTGAACGCTCTCTTCGGCCACCTCGCCGACGCAGAAATTCACGGGAAAGAGCTCGCCCTGGCGTGAGTGCTCGGGAACCGCGCTTCAACCGCGCCCATATTACGTTGGCTTCGTTCTCCAATTCTTCTTGCAATGGGTCGAATTGTCAGCACCGAAGATAACAGAACGAATTGCTTTCAAAACGAGCGGATGAAGCAAGAAATAATTCAAACTTTATCTTGAGCATGGCCGTCCGAATGAGCTTCAGGACAGACACATGACTTTTACCAGGAACGCCGCGGCCGCCCTCCTCTCTCTCGCGCTCGGGCTTTTTTTCGCGCAAGGCGCTCGCGCGCAACCACGCGTGATGGAGATCGTCGGAACCGGGGATGGCATCGACGTCCTTCGCACCATCGGCTCGAGCTTCATGGAGCAGGAGAATTCGGTCCGCATCGAGGTTTCGCCGAGCATCGGATCGGGTGGCGGCATCGCGGCGGTAGGCTCAGGCAAGGCGGTGCTCGGCCGCGTCGCCCGCGAGCTGACCGCGGCCGAGACCGCATCCGGCATCGTCTACAAACCGATCGCGCGATTGCCCTCGGCCTTCTTCGTCAACCCTGCCGCTGGAATCTCCTCACTGACGCATGAGCAGCTTCTCGACATTTACGCCGGCCGCGTCACCAATTGGCGCGTGCTCGGCGGCGCCGATCAGCGCATTCGCGTCGTGCGCCGCGAGGATGCGGACAGCACCTTGACGGTCTTGCGCGCCAATATGCCGGGGTGGCGCGATCTCGAGATCACCGAGAAGTCGAAGACGGCGACGACCACTCAAGAGGCGGTGGAGACCGTGCGCGAAGTCACTGGCGCGATCGGCTTCGGGCCCTTCTCGAAGCCTCTCGAGCAAGGGCTCATCGTGCTGCGAATCGACGGCCGCTATCCGACCGATCCCGACTATCCCTCAAGCGTGGTGCTCGCGCTGATCTACATGAAGGGCCTGCAAAATCCCGACGCCTTCGACTTCATCAAATTCGTCGAGAGCCCGAAAGCCCGCGATGCCATCGCGAGCCTCGGCAGTGTCCCCGTGGCGCCGTAGAGGCTTCTCGAAAAGACAGCTGGCGCGCGACTTCGCCTCACGCCTCGCGCCGCCCGAAAAGCTCGAAGCTCTGCCATTTGCGCGCGATCCTGTCGGCAAGCGACGCGGTTCGCGGGCTTGCGAGAAAGGGGTCGGCGAAGCAGCGCGCATGGGCGTCGAGCGCCTTCGACTTTATCGCATCGACAAGCCCGATCGGGCCAGCGACATGGACCGTGTCCTCGAGACCGAGCAGCGGCACGTAATGCGTCGGAAGGCCGCGCTTCACATCGTCTGAAGCTCCGGTCTCGGAGGTCGCGATCACTTCGCGCACACCGTCATCCACGAGCCAATCGAGGGCAGGACGCATGTAGAGATTCTCAGCGTCGCGGCTGCCGGCGATGACGATGAGCTCGCGCTCGCGCTGGTTGAAGCGCGCCATCCGTGCCAAGGCCCAGATGGGCGCCCAGCCGGCCCCGCCCGAGATCAGGATGAGCGGGCCGTCTCCCTCGCGAAGATAGGCCTGGCCGAAGGGGCCCTGCACATGGGCGGCGTGCCCTGGCTTGATCGCGAGGCCAAGCTCACGCGACACAAGCCCGTCCGGCAAGCGCCTGACGTGAAAGACGAGCTCGGTATCCTTCCTCGAGCCATCGAGGCGACAAGTCGGGCTGAATTCGCGCGCCGGAAATCCGGAAAGCTTCAGGCGGACATATTGGCCCGGCCGGAACTCAAGAGGCGCGCTCGTCGCCATCACCACTTCGACGATCTGAGGCGAGAGCGCGTTGATCTCGGTGATGATGCCCGCCCGCTTCACCGGCATGGGCAACTCCTCGAACTCGATCTTCGCTTCGCCGGACACCGTCGCCTGGCAAGCGAGAACGGTGCGCCCGTAAGCCGTGCCGTGATCGTCGACCGACCCGGAGGCGACCGTCACCCGGCAGCTTTGGCATTGGCCCGAGCGGCAATCCTGCGGGATGAGCATCGAGCCCCCGAGCGCCGCATCGATGAGCGTCTCACCGATATTGGCCTCGACGGGCTTGCCGTTGAACGCGAGCTGACAACGCATACGCATACTCGATCTGGGCCCTAGCGCGTGGGGCTTGGAGCTTGAGGCTTATTCCTGGGTCGTGACGCGCACCGCGCGCGAATGCACGGTATGGCGTGTCTGCGTGTGGTCGAAGACGGCGACCCACATGTAGAGGTCGTGCCCCGGCACGAAATCCTTGTCGTATTTCCCACCGGTCTTGAGCTTGCGCGCGGTGATGAGCGTCCAATGCCCATCCTTCCATTTGGCCGCGCCGTGAATGACGCCGCGCTCACCCTCGTATTCGCCCGAGATGATCACGCCGGGCAGCACGGTGCCGACAGGAATCTTCGCGTCGGCCTCCGGCGTATAAGGCTCGCTCTCCTCCTCGAACATGTACCAGCGCCCGTTCTCGTCATCGCTGCTGTTGGGATCGAGGTCATACTTGCCGAGCGCGGCGACCTGCGCCTTCCAATCCTTGGGGAGGCGAAGGATGGTCGCGGGGCCTTGGTGATCCTTGCGGATGAATTTGTAGTTGTAGGAATAGGACGAGCGCCCCGGGGCGTTCCAATAGCCGCCCTGATAGCGGGCATCGTAGTTCGCCTCATCCTTGCTCGGCTCATAGGGTGGGCCGATGTATTGATTGTCGACCCAGCCCAGAAGCCCGCCGCGCGAGGCTTTCCATTGCCACATGCTGATGTAGCTACTGTCCGTCGTGAAGTGGAAGCCGCGCCCGTTCAGAGGCGAGGGCTTGTCGGGCGGAAGCGGATGGGGCCCGAGCGAAGTCGCACCAGAACCGCCGAGTGAGGGATTGTCGGAGAAGATGACGGCGATCTTGTCCTCGTAAAAATCGACGACATCCTGATTCGCGGTATTCGGGTCAAGCGGGTACCAGCCGTCCTCCCGCTTGATGATCGGGATGCGGCGCAAGGAGCGCGTCGGGTCCTCCCAACGGAAGGCGAAATAGATCTTGTCGCCGTCATGCACGGCACGCACCTCGACAAGGGATTCACCCGTTCCGCCGAGATTGGCGCCCTGCTGCGTATGGATGAACACGGGCCTCGCGCGCGCCCACACGGGATCATCAAGAAGGGCCTCGAGCTTTGGCCCCGTGCTCACATGGGCGACCACCAAGGTGTCGCGCGTGAGCCAATCGAGGCCGGCGACGAGCGACGCGAACAGCACACCGACGCCAAGCGCGATGAGAAGCGGCTTTGGCCGCACCGCTTTCGTCAAGGTAAGGCGCTGCGGGCGAAAAACCCGAAACACCTGCCACCAACCTCCTTGCAGGTAATGCGCCAGCACATGCGCGAAGATGTAGCCCAAGCCCACGAAGGCCGCGGTCGAATGCAGATAAACCCACCAGCCGCCGTAGCCGAGATAGAGGATGGCCCCTGTGCCGGTCAGGAAGGCGATGAGCGCGTAGACAAACCAGTGCAGCGCGACATTCACCGCGCCCCATTTCATCTTGGCGGGCGCCGGCATCGTCAAGACGCGGGTTTTCTTCAGGCTGTTGCGCGGCGCAAGCCCGCTTCGCATCAGATAGACGATGTAGGCCGAGGCGCAGAAGAAAAGGGTGAGGCCGGCGAGAAAATGCCAGCTCCAGATTTCGCCTTGCGGCAAGACGGGTGAAAGCCATTTCGAGACCGGCGCCTTCAGCGCATCGGCCGCGATGCGAACGCCCGTGAACAGGCTCACGATGAATGCGATCGCGGTGACCCAATGGAGGGTGAGCGTGCCGACATCGGTGCGCGGGGGCGATTCGCGGGAAATCGATCGAGCGCCCGCCTCCTCCATGATGTCTCTCACGGCAGGCCGCTTGACGGCTTCATCCATGGCTTGCGCCCTATTTTGATCTCGCAAAGCTCGAAAGGTCGACCCCATCTTACGGTTGCAAGATCAGCGAACAATCGCGCAAGTTTATAACAAATTTTATCCGTTTGCACGTATGAAACGAAGTCGCTTCATCTTCACGCGAGTTGCCCGCTGGAACGGTACTCAGCGGCTGCCCAGGGCTTATTCTGCCAAATACTTGCGTTCTCGAGGTGATTTTTGGCCTTGAGCTCAGGCCGCCGGCCGTTCTTCCGCCGCGCTCAAGACATCCGCAGGGCTCGCCGGCAAGCGGGTCGCTGAGCCCGCTGTTTTCTCGCGCAACCATTGGAAGACCACATAAAGCATGGGCACGACGAAGATGCCGAAGATCGAGGCCGCGAGCATGCCGCCGAAGACGGGCGTGCCGACTGCGCGACGGCTTGTCGCGCCCGCGCCGGCCGCGATCACGAGCGGGAGCAGGCCGAGGATGAAGGCGAAGCTCGTCATCATCACCGGGCGAAAGCGAAGACGCGCGCCCGCGACGGCTGATTCGAGGATCGATTGCCCCTCGAGCCGCCGATCCACCGCGAAAGCGACAATGAGGATGCCATTCTTGGCGGCGAGCGCGACGAGCACGACGAGGCCGATTTGGGAATAGACGTCGAAGCTGCGCCCGCTCAACACCACAGCGGCGATGGCGCCGAGAACGCCAACGCTCACCGACAGGAGCACCGAGATCGGTATGTTCCAGCTCTCGTAAAGGCCTACAAGGAAGAGATAGGCGAAGAGGAGCGCGAGACCGAGCACGACGGGACCGCCACCGCCGGCGGCCCTCTCCTGGAGGGCCGTGGCGGTCCATTCGTAGCTGTAACCGGCGGGCAGGGTCGCGGAGATGCGCTCCATCGCGTTGAGCGCCTGCCCCGAGCTGAAACCGGGTTTCGGCGCCCCATTGATGATGGCGGCGCGAAAACCGTTGTAGCGCACGAGCAGTTGCGGCCCTTGCACGAGGCGGGGCTGCGCCAGCGCACGCATCGGCACCATGGAGCCCGCGGAATTTCGCACATAGATATTGGAAATATCCTCGACCGATTTGCGAAACCGGGTCTCTGCCTCGACATTCACCTGCCAGGTGCGGCCAAAGACGTTGAAGTCGTTGACGTAGAATCCGCCGAGCGTCGATTGCAGCGCATTGAAGATGTCGCTGATCTTGACGCCGAGGACCTGTGCCTTGTCGCGATCGATATCGAGATAGATCTGCGGCGTATCGGCAGCGAAGGTGCTGAACACGCCCGCGAGCTCCGGCTGCTGGTTCGCGGTGACCAGCATGCCACGCATAGTCGCTGCGATATCGGCGGGCGGCTGACCTTGAAGGGCCTCGAGCACATATTGGAACCCGCCGGTGTTCCCGAGACCGAGGATCGGAGGCAAGTTGAAGGGGAAGACGATCGCCTGCCGCACCGAGGCGAGCTCTGGCCTGAGCTTTTGAATGATGGCGCCCGCGCTCTGGGCAGGATCGCTACGTTGCTCATAAGGCTTGAGGCGGATCACGAAGAACGCCTGGTTCGATGCGGCGAGACTGTCGATGAAGTCATAGCCCACCACCGACAGCACGCCTTGGACGCCGGGAATGGGTTTGATGATCTCTTCGACCTGCTTCACGACATCTTCGGTGCGGTTGATCGAAGCGCCTTCCGGCAGCCGCATGGCGGCGAAGAACGCGCCTTGATCCTCTTCGGGGAGGAAGCTTTGCGGCGTCCTCGTGAAAAGGAACACCGAAGCCGCCATGACACCAAGGACAAGGATGAGACCAAGGCTCGCGACGCGCACGAGCCTGGCCACGATCGCGGCAAAGCCGTCGCGGACCCGGTCGATGCCGCCGAGCACGTAGCGCATGGGTCCACGCGCCGCCTTGCCGCGCTTGATCAGGATCGAGCACAGCGCCGGGCTCAGCGTGAGCGCGTTGAGCGCCGAGATCAGCATCGAGATCGACACCGCGACCGCGAATTGGCGGAAGAGCTGACCGCTGATTCCGGGAATGAAGGCGACGGGTACGAAAACGGAAAGCAGCACGAGCGTGATGGCGATGATCGGCGCGGTGATCTCGGTCATCGCCACCTTGGTCGCCTCGGGCACCGAAAGCTCGGGCTTCTCCTCGACCACCCGTTCCACATTCTCGATCACGACGATGGCATCGTCGACGACGATCCCGATGGCGAGCACCAGCGCCAGCAAGGACACGGTATTGGCGGTATAGCCGACGAGAAGCATCACGGCGAAAGTGCCGATGATCGAGACCGGCACGGCGATCAGCGGAATGAGCGTGGTGCGGAACTTGCCGAGGAACAAGAACACGACGATGCCGACGAGCACGAAAGCCTCGCCCAAGGTGCGCACGACCTCATCGATGGTCGCGTTGACGAAGACCGTGGTGTCGAAGAAAACCGTGTAGGCGAGATCGTCCGGGAAACGCTTGGCGAGCTCATCCATCGCCTGCGTGACTGCCTTCGTCACCTGGACCGCATTGGCTCCGGGGGATTGATAAATGCCGATCGATGCGCCCGGCGCTCCGTTGAACCGCGTGAATCGATCGGAGGATTTGGCGCCGATCTCGACGCGCGCTACATCCTTGACGCGTACGACCGAGCCACCCGGGTTCGTCCGCAAGACGATATTCGCGAATTCCTCCGGCTTCGTGAGCCTGCCTTGCGTCTTGATGGTGAACTGAAGCTGCTGGTCGTTGGAGACCGGGGCGGCGCCGATCCGGCCGAGGGCGGCCTGGATGTTCTGGCTCTGCACCGCTGTGATGATGTCATTGGGCGTGAGATTGAGCGCCGTCATCCGATCCGGATCGAGCCAAACGCGCAAGGAATAATCGAGCGGGCCGAACAGGCTCGCCTGGCCCACGCCATTGATCCGAGACAAGGTATCGATGACGTTGATCGTTGCGTAATTGGAGAGGTAGAGCGAGTCGTAGCTGCCCTTTGGTGAATAGATCTCCAGTACCTGGAGAAGCGCGGCCGATTTCTTGCGAATGGACAGCCCTTGTCGCGTCACCTCGGCCGGGAGCTGCGGCTCAGCGAGCGCTGCACGATTTTGGACGTTGACGGTGTTGATGTCCGGATTGGTGCCGAGGGCAAACGTGACGTTGAGCGTGTAGCTGCCGTCGGCGCCACTCGTCGACTGGTAATACAGCGCATTGTCGACGCCGTTGATCTGCTGCTCGATCGGTTGGGCGACGGTGGTCTCGACCACTTCCGCATCGGCGCCGGGATAATTCGCCGTCAGCGTCACTTGCGGCGGCACGATCTCGGGAAATTGCGCGACCGGAATCGCCGTGATTGCGATGAGACCGGCGAGCGTGATGACGATCGAGATGACGAAGGCAAGGCGCGGCCGATCGACGAAGATGGATGAGATCACGCCTCAGCCTCCACTGCTCGGCGTGAGCAGCGTGGCATCGACGACCTGACCGGGCCGCACCTTTTGCACGCCGTCGACGATCACTTTCTCCCCCTGACCCAGACCGTCCTCGATCACAACGTCCGTGTCGACCGAGGGGCCCGTCTTCACTCGTTTGAGCTCGACCTTGTGATCATCATTTACGACAAGCACGTAATTGCCCGCCTGATCCACCTGCAGCGCTGCCTGCGGAACCACGAGGCGCGGCTGTTCCTGGCGCTCCTTGACCTCGACCGTCACGAAGGCGCCATCCACGAGCTGCCGTTCCGGGTTCGGCAAGGTGGCGCGCATGACAAGCGTGTCGGTCTGCTGATCGACCTGCGTGTCGGTGTAATTCCACACGCCCGGATGGGGGTATTCCCGGCCGCTCGACAGACGGACGAGAACCTCGATCTTGATCAGGCTGCCGTTCTCCTGTTTGCGGGCCGCCCTGATGTTCTCGAGCTCGCGTACACTCACCGGAAACTGCACATAGATCGGATCCTGGCTGACGATGGTCGCGATGACCCCGCTCGCGGGATTCACGAGATTGCCTTGCGTATAGGCGGTGAGCCCGATGCGGCCGTCGATGGGAGATTTGACCGCGGTGTAGCCGAGGTTCTCCCGCGCGATGATCACGGCGGCCTGGTTCTGCAGCACGCTCGCCTTGGCGCTTTCGAGATTGGCGCGATTTTGATCAAGGAGCGACTGCGGTACCGTCTGGTTCTTCGAGAGCTCCAGGCTTCGATTGAAGGCGAGCTCGGCATTCAGCTCTTGAGCTTGCGCGGCCGCGAGATTGGCCTTGGCCTGATCCAAGCCGGCTTGGTACTGCGTCTTCTCGATCTCGTAGAGCAGATCGCCGGTCTTGACGTCCTGCCCTTCGGTGAACAGCACCTTCTCGAGGAATCCCTCCACACGTGCGCGAAGCTGCACCGTGTCAGTGGCTTTGATGCGGCCGACGAACGCATAGGAGCGGGCGACGCCCTTCATTTCGGCGGCCCGGACACCGACGGCGGGCGGAGGCGGCGCCGCCGAGGTCTGCGCTTGCGGCTTTTCTCCACATCCCGCGAGCAGGGCGACGAGGAAGGTTGCCGCAAGAAAGCGCGTCGGCCTCGCCCACCGCTCGCGGCGAGTGACGAGCTGCCGGTTTCGTTCCGCAGCGCGAATTGAATCCAAGAAGCTGCTGCGGCGCTTGATCGGCACCTTTTCGAAATACCCCACAATACTCACCCGCCGTGCCGATGCAGAACGTTTGTGTTGCCCGACATTGCTAAACGAAAGGCGGCAATTGTCCAAGCTTCGCTACGATCAAATTGCAGCGCTCGTTTCGCGATGCTTGGGCGGGCGATCGCGCACTCCGTGCAAGATCGAGCCTTGAGATTGACTTTGCGGTCATGAGACCGTCATTCACTTCCAGCTTTCAAAAAGGGGAAGCCGCCTGCTTTCGCGACGGCGCAGCTCTCGCTTACCCGGCTTCGTCCTCACGCGTGGGCGAGCGGAAAGGAGGTGCTCCGGCAAATGCATTTCCCCATCGCTCATCCCAGAGCCGGATGCCGCCTGTAATTCCCGCTTCATTCGGCACGATCTTCACATTTTCCGGCAAGGGAAATTTGATCAGCCGTGCGTTGCCGCCACCGATGTAAAGGGCGTCATAATTGATGACCTTTTCGAAGATGCGGATAACCTTGCGCATCCGCTTGTTCCAGCGGGATTTGCCGACCTCTACGAGCGCGGCGTGTCCGACATATTCGTTATAGGTCTTGTCCTTGCGGACAGGGTGCCGGCTGAGCTCGAGATGCGGCCCGAGCCTGCCGTTGTCGAACAGCGCAAAGCCGAGACCTGTTCCCATGGTGATGACGCATTCGATTCCGTTGCCGGTGATCACGCCGAGGCCTTGAACGCTGGCATCGTTGAGGATGCGGATCGGACGCTTCCAAGCGTTGCTCAGCACCGCGGCGAGGTCGAAGCCATCCCAATGCTTGTCGCGCAAGGTGGGCGCGGTGAATATTGAACCGGAGCGCACCACGCCAGGAAAGCCGATGGAAACGCGGTCGAATTTCCCGAGCGGCTCGACAAGCTTCACGAGCGCTTCGACCGTCGCCTCCGGGGTTGCCGGGTCGGGAGTTTCCACCCTGACGGGCTCGCCTCGCACATTCCCTTCCCGATCGAGGACGGCAGCCTTCAAATGACTGCCGCCGATGTCGATCGCCAGAGTCAAGGGCGTCGAGCTTTCCTCCACGACGGCCATGTATCTATCGGCCAATTCTTGATCGGCCAATTTTTTGTCGCCCATCTTTTTGACCATCCTCTTCGCCTGCCACCCTCGCTCAATGCGCATGATCGGTCGTCAAGTAAAGTCCTTCGCGTGGTGAAAATCGGGCAGCGATCAGGCCGTTCGCTCATTCGCGCCATTTTCCATGGCTTCCCTGAACTGTCGCGCGCTCCGAGGGATTGGTTTGCGAATAGCGGAAAATCTGAACGCGATGAATTGAGGAGATAGCATGAAGGCCTTGCAACTTCACGCCAACAAGGTCTCGCGATCGACGCTCCTCGTCATGGCCGCACTCGCCGTCGTCTTGCTGGCGAGCCCGGCTTCGGCGCGCCGTGCGGCCAACAGCAACGCAGGAGAAAGCTTGCGCGTGGATCACGACGGCATCTATCTCGTGCAGCGCGAAGGCCAATGTCTCTCGGGAGGCCCCTGCGATCTCGGCGGGCAATGTCCGGGATCGGAATTCGTCACCGGACGCTATCCGAACGCTCCCTTACATTGCGGACCCCCGCCCTATTGGCGAGGCTACCCGGGCTATTACGAATAGCGTACCGGCCCCGGCCGCGCTTGTCGGGATCGCGGCACCCTCCACCCTCCCGGCGCGCCTGAGCGGAATGCTCGCAAAGCCTATGGCTGGCCACTTCCGCCCGCCGCCCCATAGACCTGTCCCGTCGCAAAGCTTGCCTCGTCCATGGCGAGCTGGACATAGATCGAGCCAAGCTCTGACGGCTGGCCGGGACGGCCGAGCGGGGTCTGCTGCCCGAAATGTTGCAGCTTCTCCTGGGTCGCGCCACCGCTCACCTGCAACGCCGTCCAGATGGGGCCGGGCGCGACCGCGTTCACCCTTATGCCCTTGGGGCCAAGCTGCTTTGCCAAGCTCTTCGTGTAATTCACGATCGCGGCCTTCGTTTGCGCATAGTCGTAAAGATCGGGCGAAGGGTCGTAGGCCTGTTCGGACGCTGTCCCGATGATCGCCGACCCCGGCTTGAGATGGGGCAGCGCTGCCTTGATGGTCCAGAACGGCGCGTAGATATTGGTCTTCATCGTGGCATCGAACTCGTCCGTCGTGATGTCGAGGATAGACGCAGCCGTTTGCTGACGCCCCGCATTGTTCACCAGGATGTCCAACCCGCCGAGGCCCCGTACAGCCTCTTCAACCATCCGCTTGCAGAAGGATTCGTCGCGAAGATCGCCGGGAATCGCCAGAGCCACGCGGCCTTCCGCCTTGATCAAGCCGATCACTTCGCGCGCATCGGTTTCCTCATCGGGCAGATAATTGATCGCGACGTCGGCCCCCTCGCGCGCAAAGGCGATGGCGGCGGCGCGGCCCATGCCGGAATCACCTCCGGTGATCAGGGCTTTGCGGCCCTGCAAGCGCCCCGACCCTCGATAGCTTTTTTCGCCATGGTCCGGCCTTGGCTCCATCTTGGAGGCGAGTCCGGGCCAAGGCTGTGATTGTTTGGCGAAGGGTGGCTTCGGGAACTTCTTGGTAGGGTCCTGAAGCGGCTGTTTCGAGACCGTCCGCGAGACCGCGCGCGTTGAGGACGCGGACGCGCTCGCAGCGTTGCTCTCTCCTCCCGGAAAGCGGGAAGATCCTTGATCTCTGTTCATGAGGGCGCTCCTTCGGCTTTCGCAGGACAACAAGGGCAACGCGCCCTCGTTCCCGGGCTCGCGGTGTGAGCGGTGGCGTCGCGAAATGCTGCCGACGCGCGACGGCCTCAGGCCGAGTGGAATGAAGCGGCCCCTCTCGCGACACCAAAGAAAAGGGCGGCCCGACCGGCCGCCCTGCCCCGCTCGAGCCTCTCTCAATAGCCGCGCCAGTGGTGGTGGTGATGATGGTGGTGGTGGTGGTGATGGTGGTAGGGTCGGCGGTAGTGATGGTGGTGATGATGGTGATATTGCGCCACCTGCACGCCATCGCTCGCTGCTGCTTCCTGGATCGGCTGCGACCTTGCCTCGGTCTCGATAGCTCTGAGGACCGCGCCGGCATTCGGGATCGGACTCAACAGATCGCCAAAGGAACGCGACTCGAGAGCAGCGCCAGCGTTGGGAGCGGCTGGTGGGGCGGCTTGTGCGCTCCCCGCAGTGACGACCGTCGCAACCGCGCCGAGCAAAAATCCTAGCTTCTTGTCCATGTCTCGCTCCGTTGAGATTTGGGGCAAATCGACAGCTTCCGTTCCCGGCAACGCAGTCGATTGGAATTTTGTTCCCTAAGTACTCGGCGCCCCCAACGACGAGGGTGGGTCGGGGGTTCACGATGGCCTCAAACACAACGGCGCGCGGGAGTAGAGGATTCCATCAGCCGAAAGCCTAGGCCCGAAAGATCGACTTCGTAAGTCGCCGATGGTTGGCGCGCACTTTCCGCCGGTAGTGCTTCACGACGGAATTGGCGGACCCTCTGCTCGCGAGTTTGAAACCCGCTTCGCCCGCGGCAAAGATTTTCTCGCTCACCATGCGGCGTGCTTCCTTCGCCCCTTTCGCGCCGCCGCGCGAAAGCTTCATCATGCGCATGGCGATCACCTGCTGCGCCTCGAGCGTCGCCAAATTCACGTCGAGAGCGAATTTGAGCCAATTGCTGAAACTTCGCGATCCCAAGCTGCAATCCTCACTAAATTTCGTCTTTCGAGAAACGACACTTACCTGCCGTGAGCCTCGTCCAACGCGCTTAGGACGAAATCGTTCGAATGCGGAGGCTGCTCAACGCTCGAGAGATGGGAACCGAAGCCTCTGAAACTACGTTGCATGCGACGGAGGCTTTCCATGCTCAGTCCCTTGCAGGAAGTGCTGGTCCCTCGCGCCAGGCCGGCGAATGACAATAGCGACATCTCGACCGCGGTCGTGACTCGCAAAGGTAAGATCACGGCCTATTTCACCGGCCGCGTGATTATGATTGCCTTAATCTTTAGCTTTTCTCTCGCCGCCGCGATCGTGCTCTTTCACCGCAACCCGGATGAGCATATGAGCGGGCTTCTTGCCGTGCTCTCCGCCTTGGGACTTGGCCTGATCGCCTGGGCCTTGGCGACGGCGTTCTTCCTCGTGGCGATGGGAGCCATTCTTTACCGGATGCTACCCCGGCGCCGCCCGCGGTAGAGCGCGTGCTCCACGTCAGGAAATCTCAGGCGCTGCTCGAAGCACGGTCGCCATTTCGCATCCGAGATTCTAGGCGGTCATCGACGACCGACGCTCGTAATATTTTTGCCAGGTGCGGCTCGCGTCACATTGATCCGCGTCAAGATCCACGTCGAAATGCTCAAAATAATCCGGAAGCGTCCGAACGAACATGCGAGTAGCCGCGTTGAGCAACCGTAATCCCAGGAGATAGCGCCATGAACAAAGACAGCGTCGAGGGCGGCCTGCGCAAGACCGCCGGACAGGTGGAAGAATTTGCGGGTCGTTCAACCAAGAACAAGCAGATGACGGGCGAAGGCCTTTACGACCAAGCCGTCGGCACCGCCCAAAGCACCTATGGACAGGCGAAGGACACCTTGGCGTCGGGCGCGTCCGCGGTCCAGAAGGCCGCCGGCGACGCGATGAACGGGATCGCGAATGGCGATTTCGAGGCGCTCCGTGCCGATGTGGCGAAGCTTGCCCAGACCGTGGGGCTGCTGATGCAGAACCAGGCGAACTCGACCCGCGAGCAGATGCGCGGCGTGGTCGGGGCGGCAAGCGACAATCTCTCTCAAACCGCCGCCATCGCTCAAGACCGCTTCATTTCCATGGAGGCCGAGATGGAATCGCAGATCAAGAAGAACCCACTCGCCGCCGTGGGGGTGGCCTTGGGGATCGGCGTCCTCATCGGGAAAATGACATGAGGCCGCAAGGCTGGCGGGTCTGATATCGGGGCGATCCATGCTGGACATTCCCCCTTCCACTCCGACCCGGAAATTGTTTGAAAACTTCGTCGAGCAATTGTCGCAGCTGGCGTCATTGGAAGCCAGGCTCTTCCGGGCGGAACTCAAGGAGACCTCGTCGAAGCTTGTTTCCGCGGCCGGGCTGACCGCCGGGGCGATCATCCTTGCGCTGGGCGGCCTGCTAACCCTTTTGGCCGCGGCAGCGCTTTTCCTTGTCAGGCTGCGCGTGCCGCCCGATGTCGCTTGCGTCATTGTGGCCGTGGTGGCGATCGCGGGCGGCGGCGCGCTTCTTCTCCTCGCACGACATTTGTTGTCGACAAGACTAGGGGCGCCGCGCAGCCTTCGGCAACTGTCGATGCTGAGGCCGAAATGAACGACACGAGCGAAACACTCACCGCCGACCAGCTCGAGGCAGAGGCGGACCGGGCTAGGGAACGGCTGAACGCGACGGTCGACGAGCTGCTTCTCAATCTGCGCCCGAAGAGCCTTGCGAGCGAGTGGATGCAGAGCACCGGACTGAATGAGATGACGGCAGGCGAGACGATCGAGCTTGCCTACCGGCGCCATCCGGTCGCCATCACGCTCTTCGGCCTCGGTCTCGGCTTCCTCGCCGTCGCTGGCACAAGGCGGGCCGCCGCGTCGCGTTCGGCCGGGCGGGAGACCTTTGCGCAATCGGTCGGTCAATCCTTCGCCGATCTCGGCGACACGGTCACCGGAATCGTTCGCGAACGCGCGCGACAGAATAGCGAGCGTCTCTTGAAGATCGCCGAGAGAGAGGTCGCCGCGACGACCGAGCGAATGGCCGATGCCGTTGAACACAGCCTCGAAGGATGGCTTGCGAAAATTCCAGCCCCTCCCGCGGCCCAATCGCTTCTCACCTGCGGCGCGCAACTGCTGCTCGCGACAGCCTTGCAAGCGTTCCTGCGTAAGTGAAAGGCGCCGGCTAAAGTGCTCGCGCGAAGGCGCAAGCGTCGGCTTTCCCGGAGCGCCAACCGACCAGGGAAAATTGCGGAAAGCCCGCTCTCCCAACGCCGTTCGATGCCAGCGTTGCGGAAGGTAAAAACTTGAAGTTGCACGAGAAGGAATGGTGGCGGCGAGCCGTGTTTACGAAATGGCGCCGCGCGCCAACGTGCTGCGCTTGAACTTGCCTTCGTGAAGTCCGCGGCCGCGAGGCTCAGGAGCGGAACGCCGTGGATTTTCGCGGCGCATCCCGCTCGCCCTCATCAGGCGGGGCGGCCTCTTGCGGCTCCGCCGCGCGTCTTGCCCCCATCTCGCGAAGCTTACGATCGAAGCGTTCCCAAGCCGCTGCTCGCTCCTCGAAAGGCCGCTCATCTCGCAACGACAGCCGCTCGACGCCTGTAACCTCATCGGTCTCGACGGCAGCACGGCTTTCGGAGCGCGAGCCGCCAACCTGTTTTCCTCCCATGATCGGGAGCTTGAATTGCGGTTGAACGCGCAGCTCCTCGGGGCTGAGGCCTTTGGCACGGCTCTTTCGCTTCTGCATTTTTCGCGAGGGCGCGCCGGGCTGAGGTGCGCTCATCTCGAAGGGCGGATATGCATGATGCTCGCGCGCAGCGCGCTCCTCACCTTCTCCAAAAAATGCGACGCCGAAGGCTTCGAGAAACGCGCGCACGGATTCGGCGGGCTCGCGTCGCATCGCGAGGCTCAGGCGGCCGAGCCGCGCCGCGATATCCTGGGTGATCTCGCGGCAATAGCTGCCGCCATTGGCATGGGTCCCGTAGCGATAGACGCTGTGGCACACGCCCGCATGCGCGCATTCCCAAAGATCGCGCGCGACCG